>JAYTIB010000322.1:0-13410 GCA_043732205.1 Schlesneria sp.
GACGGGGTCCATTGTGATTGCTGCCTAACGTCCAAGGTAATCAGAAGGCGGCCAGAGACCTTGGAATATGAAAAACGCGCCGACCGCCGCGCCGGTTGACCGCCTTGTTGGGCGGTGTTGTGTCTCAATTTCGATTCAGACCTTGAACACGCGACCCAAGTTTCTCTTTCCATAAGGACTCAAGATCGTAGACATCATCGATTGTCGCACCAGACCCGGACGTTTCGAGGATTCGGACATCGTACTGATCAGGGCCATGGGCGAGTTCTCTCATCGCCGCATTGCCGCCGTGCCCGTCGGCGTACCCACGCCACCGGCCGATGAAGCCGTCGCCGCCAGTGGCCGAACCCACATATTGCGCTCCCGTTGGACGATGAATGAGAAGATAAACTCCGCGGCTGGCACGCAGTGGTTCCAGCCAAGTGGCGGGTAAGCCATCAAGTTCATGAAGGCCGCAAGCGAACCGCGCAAATCCGGGGAAGTGCGGTTCCTCGGCATTTCTCCGGACTTCGATGATTTCTTTGTCTCGCCGGTCGGCATACTGGACCCACGCCCGTTCGCCACCGCCCCAATCGACGACAATTCGGCCGCAGTACTCACTCAAAGCGGCCATTCGTTTCAGATTGATGACGACACTTCCGGCCAACGGCGGTCTTGGTGAAGTGATATACGGATCGGCAAGATACTCCTCGCGCGAGCCTTCCACGCACCAAAGTCCGACGAAAACAGTCTGGCCGCTCGGATCCACGACAAACGCTGCAATCGCCTCGGCTGAGCACATCTGCTCAATGACCGTTGGGTTGCTTTGGCCGGACTGGTACTGTTCAAACCTCGGATCACGGTGAATGGCATCCTGATACACACGTCGCTGGTACTCTCGCCCATGCCGATGACGTACCAATCGGATCTTCGCTGGTTTGAGGCCGGCGGCTGTGAGGAGGCCATTGAATCTGAGCATGCTCGAGCGCCAATTGCGGGACAATAAACAGAGAGAATTGTGGTATGTTCCGAGCGCTTCACCGACTGTCATTCGCAGGCGAGCGCGGGACACGGAATCGAACCGTGACAACGCATGGAGCGGGCGGAGACCTTGTGGTTCATTGCGGTTGATCGCCCAACAATTAAGTGTGCCGCACGCGGCCTTTCGAGGTCGCAATTCTGAATGCGGCGATTGATGCCCACATCAAACTATCGCTGCGGCAATCAATTGCTAAGTCGCGGTCGCAATGCGCCGTCGTTCTCTCCTCTTTTGGCGAGCCGGTCGCCGTTCCGCCCCGGACGAGGATTATTGGTCATTGGCTATTTGTGATTGCAGCCGCAACGTCGCGTTCAAAATCATCAATCGCCAATCACCAATTTCCAATCCCTGTTGTCTCACGTCAGTCGCTCGGCCACGGCTCGTCACGCGGAGCGATGACGGCGACAGACATGCGGCTTCGCCGACTACGACTTACCCCAGCCGGGCAGGGCGGCCGCCTGACGGATCCACGTCGCCATCTGCGCCTCGTCGAGATCGTCTTCGTGGATGTCGATCCAGCGACCCTCCTGGCCCGTGCCTCCGGGGGGAACGGGGCGCAGCGACGTGCCTCGGAAGAAGCTCACCTTGACGAAGTTCGTGAAGGTCTGGAAGCCGAGGAACCAGCCTTGGCCCTCGATGCCATAGAAGGGTGAGTTCCACCTCACGGCTTTGCTCACGCCGGGGACGGTGCGCACGATGAGCGCGTCGAGGCGGCGGCCGACGTCCCGTTTCCAGCTCGGCAGGGCCGCGATGTAGGCCTGCACGGGAGCGTCGCCGTCGGCCTTCGCGATCTGAGGGTTGCCGCCGGAAAGTAGTTTCACCGGCTGGGCCTGACTCGCACCTGGCTTGGCCGTCTTCGCCAGTGAGGTCGTAGGGTGGGACAAGCTCGCTTCGAGCGCCGGCCCACCATCAATGCTCACGGCAGAAGATGGTGGGCCGGCGCGGCGAAGCGCCGCTGGTCCCACCCTACGGGGCAGGAGTGAACCATTCTGAGCTACGGCGGCCTTCACGAGCGCCTGGAACGCGACCGCGTCGACCTGCTCCCCTTCGTGGATGTCGATCGCCCTGCGCGTGTTGCCTTCCAAGCTGGAATTGAAGAGTCGCGATTCGTCGGGCGGCGAGTGCAAAGCACACCTGCTAAGCTGTTGGTCGGCGATTCCGGCTTGCACGGGCTGCTGCCAGCGCCGGGCGAATCATGACGGCGATGATCCTTGTGGTGGCGCACTTTTCAAACGCTGAAAGATTGAGGATGACGATGCGATTCATGGGCTTGTCTGCGGGGCTGCTTTTCATGAGCGCGACGTTGGTCGCGGCCAGCGATGACATCGTCATCGCCGACTTTGAAGGCGAGACTTACGGCGATTGGAAAGTTACCGGCGAAGCGTTCGGCCCCGGCCCGGCGCGCGGGACGTTGCCGGGGCAGATGCATGTCGATGGCTTCAAGGGGAAGGGACTGGTCAACTCGTTCTTCAAAGGAGACGGAACGACCGGCACGCTCACGTCGCCGGAGTTCAAGATCGAACGCAGATTCATCAGCTTCTTGATCGGCGGCGGCAAGCACGCGGAGCAGCTCAGCATGAAGCTGCTCATCAATGGCAAGGCGGTTCGCAGCGCGACGGGTCCAAACGACAAGCCGGGCGGGACGGAAGCACTCGCGCCCGAATCGTGGGACGTCAGCGAATTCGCGGGCAAACTCGCCGTCATTCAGATCGTCGATCAAGCGACCGGCGGCTGGGGGCATATCAATGTTGATCACATCGTGCAGATGGATCGAAGGCCGGCGCAGTTGCTCGCGAATGCCAAACGCGAGTTCAAGATCGAGCAGCGGTATCTCAACCTGCCGATCAAGAACGGAGCGGCCAAACGCAAAGTCACGACGCTCGTCGATGGCCGAGTCGAAGTGACGAACGACATCGAACTGGCCAACGACAATCCCGACTGGTGGGCCTTCATCGACGTCAGCGCGTGGCGCGGCAAGACCGTCACGCTTCAAGTCGACAAGCTGCCGGACGATTCCTCGGCGCTGAGCGCGATCGAACAAAGCGATTCGATTCGCGACGCGGACAAGCTCTATCGCGAGCCGTTGCGTCCGCAGCTTCATCTCTCGTCGAAACGCGGCTGGCTCAACGATCCGAACGGCATGGTCTTCTTCAACGGCGAGTATCACCTCTTCTACCAGCACAATCCGTATGGCTGGGGTTGGGGCAACATGCACTGGGGCCACGCAGTCAGCCGCGACATGGTTCATTGGCAAGAGCTGGGCGACAAGCTCGCGCCGGATGAGTTCGGGCCGATGTTCAGCGGCAGCGCGGTCGTCGATTGGAAGAACACCAGCGGCTTCGGCAAGGAGGGGAAGCCGCCACTCGTGCTGATTTACACCGCCGCCGGCAACCCGACCGTGCAGTGCATCGCGTCGAGCACCGACGGCCGCACATTCACGAAATACAGCGGCAACCCGGTCGTGAAACAAATCACCGGCGGCAATCGCGACCCGAAAGTCTTCTGGCACGAGCCGACCACAAAATGGGTGATGGTGCTCTACGTCGAGACGACGGGAAAGCGGCACACGATCCACTTCTTCAACTCGCCAAACCTGCGCGACTGGACGTTGTCGAGCATCACCGACGGCGGCATCGACAACGACAAGTTTCTGTTCGAGTGCCCGGACTTCTTCGAGCTGCCCGTCGATGGCGACGCCTCGAAAAAGAAGTGGGTGCTGAGCGGGGCGAACAGCGAGTACGCCATCGGCACATTCGACGGCACCAAGTTCACGCCCGAAACATCAAAGCTGCCCGACGTGCGCGGCCGAGGCTTCTACGCCGCGCAAACCTTCAGCGACGTCGCTCCGACCGACGGTCGGCGCATCCAAATCGGTTGGTGCCAGGCGGAGTCGCGCGGGATGTCCTTCAACCAATTGCAGAGCATCCCGATGGAACTCACGCTGCGCACGACACCCGCCGGCGCACGGCTGCATCGGCAGCCGGTCAAAGAACTCGCCTCCCTGCGCGACGGCCCGAATCAAGCCGACTCGCTGGCCAACTTCCGCGCCGACCTGATCGAACTCCGCGCCGACTTCACCCCCGGCAACGTTGAGTCCATCGAGTTCCATCTGCGCGGTGCGAAGATCGTCTACGACACGAAGAAGCAAGAACTCATCGTCAACGATCACCGCGCCCCGGCCCCGCTCGTTGACGGCCGACAACGTCTGATCGTGTTCGTCGATCGCACGATGCTCGAAGTCTTCGCCAGCGACGGCCAAACCTACATCCCGCTGCCGTTCATCCCCAAGCCGGCAGATCAGTCGGTCTCGGTGAGCGACACCGATGCGAAGGGGGGCAAAGCCAAGCTGACGTCGTTGCAGGTCTACAAACTGAAGTCGATCTGGGAGCCTGCGGCAAGGTGACGGAGAGAAAACGTGTCAGGTCGAGTACAGCGGCGGTGTGCGCATTTTGACGTCAATGTGATGCGGTCAGCCAAGAATCCCCTGCCGCGTGCGAGTTACCATGACGCGGCTCCCCGCCATTCGTATTGCACCGCAACAAGGCACTCGGGCGAGCGGAAATAGGGACAGGTCGCACATCGACCTGTTCTCTCAGAATCAGAATAGGAACACCATGTCGCGTCTCGCCTGCTGCCCGACCAACCTGGCGCGAATCATTCCGCAGGTGGGCGGTCCGACATATGCCGTGGGGAAGCAACGTGTGTATGTCAATCTCTATGTCGCAAGTGAAGCGACGCTGAAACTCGACGACGGAGCGATCGTCAAGCTGTATCAGGAAACGGACTATCCGTGGAATGGGCGAGTGCGGATGACGGTCGCTCCAGAGCGGGCGTCCGAGTTCGCGCTGTGTCTGCGGATTCCAGGGTGGGCACTGGGCCGGCCAGTTCCCAGCGACCTGTACCGGTTCGCCGACTCAACCGTTCCGCAAGTCGGATTGAAAATCAATGGTGCTCCGGCCGAGGCCACACCCGGCGCTGATGGATATGTGCATTTGAAGCATCGCTGGCAAGCTGGTGATGTCATCGAATTGGACCTGCCGATGCCGGTCCAGCGCGTCCGCGCCCACGACAAAGTCCAGTCCGACGCGGGCCGAGTCGCGCTGATGCGTGGCCCGCTGGTCTATTGCCTTGAGGCGGTCGATCAACCCGGCGTGGACCTTTCCCAGGTCACGCTGCCGAATGAATCGGCGCTTCAAGCCGAGCATCGCGCTGACCTGCTCGGCGGCATCACAGTCCTTCAGGGAAAAGCTCTGGACGGAGACCAGCGCCCGATCAACCTCACCGCCGTGCCATACTATGCTTGGCAGAACCGGGACAAGGGAGCCATGACCGTCTGGATCAGAAAGCCATGACAGGTCCAGTTCTTGAAATGGACCTGTCGTTTTTTGTCCGAACGCAGCGGAGACGAATACGAACAACGATTCGCTGCCTCTCTTCATTCGCTGTCTCGTCGCCGTTCAATTTCAGAAGCGACAGCGAATGAAGAGAGGCAGCGAATCACGGGAAGAAGATGAACTAGAAGAGCCGACAAGTACACGCTTCCTTTGAACTCTCACATCGAACTCACAGAAACATGAAACCAACGGCACTCCGTCTCGCCGCCTTGTCGCTTCTATTCGCGCCGCTGGCCGCGTTGCAGGCTGGTGACGAGAGCCGCATCGTCGGCGCGATCCGCTGGGATGGCTGGTATGGAGAAGGGACCGTGACTAAGGCTGTCGAGGCATCGCTCGGGCAGCCGAAGTATCACTTTCGCCTGCCGTGGTTCGCGCAGTTGCAGAGCGATGGCTCGGTGCGGATCAACGGCGATTCTCAGGCCATCATGGAGCAGGAGATCGCTTATGCCGCGGCCGCACGGCTGAACTATTGGGCCGTCGTGGATTATTGGGATGAGGCTCCGGGCATGAGCATCGCCTTGAACCGTTATCTCGCCGCAAAAGACAAACGTGGAATCCGCTATTGTCTGGTCGAGGAAGGTCATCGACTGGACAAAATCGGCAGCGCGGGCTGGAAGCGGCTGGTCGAACACTTTCAGCGGCCCGATTACCAGACCGTGCTCGATGGGCGTCCGCTGTTGTTTGTGTTTGAGCAACCCAAGAAGCTCGGCAGAACCGAGTGGGATGACTTGAGGCGTCAAACTCTCGCCGCCGGGTTGAAGTCGCCGTATCTGGTGCTCATGGGCTACCGTCCCGAGCAGGATGCGCAGGACATGACCGCAATCGGATTCGACGCCGTGTCCGCCTACGCTTGCGGCGGCAGCTACAGCCTGACACAGCCGACTTATGCCGAGCAGTGCGGCCTCATCCGCCGTGAGCGTTGGGAGAAGTGGCAGGCCCTGCGCGTGCCCAGCATCACCTTTGCCAGTGCGGGCTGGGACACTCGCCCGCGCAACGAGCGCCCGCCGTTCTGGTTGAAGGATGAAATCAAAGCGGAGCCCGATCCCACTCCGCCGGCACAGCAAAAACCACTCATCGACGGCGTCACGGCCACGCCCGACGAACTCGCCGCTCATGTCTGTGAGGCCGTCCAATGGGCGGGCACTCATCGCGATCTGAATCCCGCCAATGCCATCCTCATCTATGCCTGGAACGAGCACGACGAAGGGGGCTGGCTCCAGCCCACGCGCGGTGCCGATGGGAAGGCCGACGACTCCCGCATCCACGCTTTGGGGAAGGCACTCCGCGCGCTCCAGCCTCCTCTCCGAAACGCAAAACCATGAAAACAACCACAACATTCGCTGCCTCTCTTCATTCGCTGTCGATTGTTTTGACAGCGAATGAAGAGAGGCAGCGAATCAGAAAAACATCGAATGAGGCGGGAAGATGACAGAGATCATTCATAAGGAGTTGTCCTATCAACTGGTGGGCTGCATCTTCGATGTTCACAACGAAGTCGGACCCGGCGTTCGTGAGGAGTGCTACCAAAAGGCCATCGAGCATCGGCTTCGTGACGGCCGCATTTCATTCATCGCGAAGCCCGCCACGCGGCGCGAGTTGATTTATCGCGGCGAGGTCGTCGATATCTTTGAGCCAGACTTCGTCGTGGCGGAGCAAGTGATTCTGGAACTCAAGCATCAAGTCGAAGGCTTCGTGCCGGAGAACGAATCGCAAGTGTTGAACTATTTGAAGTTCTGGAATCTGGAACTTGGTCTGCTGGCCAACTTCGCGTTGGATAAAGCGTTCTATCACCGCATCCCGCGTCAGCCCCCACCGCCACTGTTCTCAGAAAACTACGATCACATCGCCGCTCTCATTCAGCCCGAGCACAAGCCGACATTACGGGCCATTCGCGATGGGTTGTTCGAGATCTTTCAAACGGTCGGATTGGGCTACACGGCGACGACTTATCAAAAGATCGCACTCGTCGAAGTCCGATGGCGGCAACTCTCCGTGGCGACGGAACTCATTGTGGAACCGCTCTTCAAGGAACGCCGCCTGCCACACAGTCCGATCTCGCCGTTCATCGTCGATGGGATGGTCTGTGTGCAGATTGACGCGATCACCGATGACGTCTCCGCGCGATTGATCCGCACGATGCAAACTCACCTGCGACTGACCGGTATCCCATTGGGAATCGTCGCGTCCTTCGGTCGCCGCCAACTGACAATCAAGGGCGTGCGCCCCTGACCCATTCGCTGCCTCTCTTCATTCGCTGTCAAAATCTTCGACAGCGAATGAAGAAAGACAGCGAATGAGAACTCCTTTGAATTGAGTCACCTTATGAAACCGATCATTCCGTTTCCCGCATTGAAGTTCACATTCCTGTTCATCATCGTTGCCGTCGCATCGAGTGCTTGGGCCGCGCAGCCCAGCCACCTGGTGTCGAGATAACGATGTGAATCCTTACTCCCCCTCACCAAAAGAGCCAAAATGCAAACCGGTGTTCCGCGTCTCATCTCCGTTGTGGCCAGCGTTGCGATGCTGGCGTGTTGTCCGCTCGTCTGGGCGCAGTCGCCGGTCCCGCCGGAACTCGCGCATGGCAGCAAGGTCGATCGCAAGCAGACTTACAACTTGGGGGCCACTGGCCTGCGCGGATGGATTCACACCCAGCCGCTGTCTCACGTCGATGGCTTGCAGGGGCGGACGACGGCGGCCAGTCGGCAGATCCTCGTCACGCATGTCGGCCTCAAGTCGCCGGCGGACGGTGTGGTGCAAGTGGACGACGTGATCGTGGGCGTCAGCGGAAAACTGTTCGGCGATGACGCTCGCAAGAGCCTCGCCGTCGCGATTCAGGAAGCCGAGAAGGCAGCCAATGGCGGAATCTTGAAGCTGACCGTCTCGCGCGCGGGGAAGAACGAAGAGGTGCAGCTCAAACTGAAAGTGATGGGCACCTATAGCGACACCGCGCCGTGGAACTGTCCCAAGTCAAGGCGAATCCTCGACGAGGCTTGTCAGGTTCTGGAGAAGGAGCCGCTGGAGGAAAACTGGCATGGAGCGATCAACGGACTGGCTTTGCTGGCGACCGGCAAGCCCGAGTATCTGCCCAAGGTGCAAACATTTGCTCGGAAGATCGGGCCAACTACGCTCAAGCTGGAATTGAAGTTCGGGCAGGTGATTTGGGACTGGAGCTATCGAAACCTGTTCCTCTGCGAATACTTTCTGGTGACCGGCGACAAAGAGGTGCTGCACGCCATCAATGAGTACACAGTCACGCTCGCCAAGGGGCAGAGCATGTATGGCACGTTCGGTCATGGTGTTTCCGACCGGACCGCCAAGGGCGAGCTGCATGGTTCGATCCCGCCCTATGGCCCGGTGAACATGGCCGGACTGCCGGCCAATCTCTCGATCGTGATGGGCAAGAAGTGCGGCGTGAAACATGTCGAGGTTGATCGCGCGATCGAGACCGCCGCCAGGTTCTTCGGCTACTTCGTGGACAAGGGAGCGATTCCCTACGGCGAACACGAGCCTTGGCCCTATCACGAAAACAACGGCAAGAGTTCCCTTTCCGCCGTGATGTTTTCTCTCCAAGAGAACCGGATCAAGGAGACGCAGTTCTTCGCGAAGATGGCCACCGCCGGTCACCGGAACCGCGAATGCGGACACACCGGCCAGGGCTTCAGCTACTTGTGGAGCGCCCTCGGAGCCAACGTCGGCGGTCCAGCAGCAACAGCCGCGTTCTTTAAGGAGGCGTCGTGGCATCTCGACCTCGTGCGTCGCAGCGACGGGTCGTTTACCTATGACGGCAGCGAGCAATTTGGTGCGGGTAAGACGGACGACAACACCTACTACGGCAAGAGCGGCTACAACGGTCTCAGTCCGAACGCGACCTATGTCCTCACATACGCGCTGCCGCTCAAACAACTCTGCATTACCGGCAAGGGAGTGAATCCATCCACCCTGCTGAGCAAGCATGAGGCGGCCGCGGCCATCGCCTCCGGTAAATTCGATTTGGACCGCAAGGAGAAAACCGCGCAGCAACTTGTGGAGGCATTCGGTGATTGGTCACCCATCGTCCGCGGTTGGGCGGCCGAGGAGTTGTCTCGGCGTCCCGAAGCAAAAACGATGGTGCCTCAACTGATCACCTTGGCGGAAGGCAAAGATGGCCGCGCTCGTCAGGGAGCGTGCGAGGCACTCGGTTACATCAAGAGCGTTGATGCGCTCCCCGTGATGGTCCGGCTGCTGTCCCATGAAGACCGCTGGCTGCGCTATAAAGCGGCGGAGGCCATCAAGAAGATGGGGGGCGAGGCGAGGCCATCCCTCCCGGAAGTGCTCCAGGCCGTTGTCAAAACCGCCGAGCCGCTCGAACCGATCGCCTGGGCCGATCCCATTCAACTGACGCACGGCCAGTTGGCCGCCGCATTGTTCGCCGGCCCTCTGACCGACGCCGTCAAGAAAGCCGATCCGGAGCTGCTCCATCCGGCAATCCGAGTCATCGCCGTGAACCCGGACGGAATGGCACGCGGAAAATTGGGCGGCTACTTCGAGAACAACTTGACCCTCGAAGACATCGAGGCGCTGGCTCCGGATCTCTTGGCCGCTGTCACCACAACGTGTCCGGCCGACACGATGTTTACGAACGACATCCGCATGGGAGCGTTCAAATCGCTGACGAAGCACCACTACCAAGAGGGGATTGAAGCGGGCATCCTCTTCGCAAAAACTCAGGGCGGCCACGGCAGTGAAAACAGAACGGGAGTCATCATGCAGGAGATCGCCAGCTACGGCTCAGCCGCCAAGTCCGCCGTGCCGCAACTGAAAGAGGTGATCGTGTCCTTCAACGAACAAGTTCAGAAGCGCGAATTCCCCGGCGGCGAAATCAACGAGCGCCGAGTCCGCGCCGTCGAGGACGCCATCAAAACCATCGAAGCCGCCAAAGATCAGCCGAAGCTGCGCAGCGTCGGACCAGCCAAGGGACGATCGACGAAGTAAGAACGTGAGTACGGATTTCACGTCGCGCAAGTCGAATGCCCGCCGGCGCGGACCGATGCTGAGTGAATGGACACCTCAATCACTGAAGAGAAACTCCGATCCATCCCGCGTGACGATCGGGTGGAAGTCTCCTGGCCCCCTTGGTCCGACAGCCTCTTACTGCATCTTGCCGAACCCCTTCGTTTCCACTACTGTTCCGCCGCATTGGCCAGGGGGAATGGGCATCGAGCCACATCGGGCATTTCCCCGCTGTTTGTGGATCACGTCGAAGGGAGTCGACGATGGGATGGACCCGTCACACGGGAACCGCTGTTTCGCTGGCCTTACTGGCATCGGTCGTCGCGCATTACGCGGTCCACCGGCACTTTGATCGCCGCGACCAGCATCAGACCACCACCCACTCCGGCGAGCAGACCGCCCTGCCCGGAGCTTTGTTCTTTGCTGCTCCCGTGATGTCCGAGCCGGGTGACATGCACGTCTCGATCATTCCGCGGTACTTGGATGACGAGGGACCGTCGCGCCCCCTGGGACCGGTGGTTGCCGCCTTGCAAACCAGTGAGTCGGATGACGTCCCCGACGGCTCGAAGTCTGCCCCCCATCCGGTCCCCGTTCCCAACGATGCTGTTCCGATCGCCGACGAACCGGCGGATTCGGAGGCGTCCGTTGGTTCGCGCGCCGTTCGCAAAGTGATCGAAGACGAACTGTCGGGATCGTCGCGTGAAGAACAAGAGATCTGGTTTGAAGAGTTGAAGTCGCTGCCGGCCGGCGTCGTCCGCGATCTGTTGCAGGTGCGAAAGCAACTGCGGGCGCTCCCGCGGGCGCTGCACAAGATGGACGCCGCAGAGTCTGTGCCGGCACCGCGCATCGCCACTCTTGCGACGGAACCGGCCTCGCAGACGCGGCGCGTCACACTGCCCGATTGGGCACCCACGATGATCGCGTTGGAACAAGCGTGCTCGATCGCCCGGCACAATCTCGCCAATGCAACCACACCCGGATTCAAGCGGCTGCGTGTGATGCTGGTTGACTCATACGGCACGCAGTGGCACGACGACGACGCGCCGGCTGCCGATGCGGAATCGCGGCCACCCGCGCGGCGGATTCCGATCCAAGCCGAAGGATGCCGACTGACCGAGCCACTGCTGGACTTGAAGCAGGGGACGTTGCAACAAACCGACCGGCAGCTCGATCTGGCCATTGATGGCGATGGTTTTTTCGTCGCGCTGTTGAATGACAAACCGGTCTACACCCGGTGCGGGGCCCTGGTCCTCGATGCCGAACGCCGCGTATGTCTGGCGGTCGCTGATGAAACGGCCGTGGTGGAGCCCGGCATCACGATCCCCGCGGACGCCCGCGAGATTCAGGTTTCGGCGAACGGAACCGTCATGGTGCTCGTCACGCTGGGAGCAGAGCCGATCGCCGTCGGGCAACTCGCCTTGGCGCGGTTTCCGAGTCCGTCGCGCCTGCGTCCCATCGGCGGGACACTGCTGAGTCCGACCGACGGCTCAGGGGCCGCGGAAATCGCCGCGGCGGACGAGGGGGGACGCGGAGTCATTCAGCAGGGATGCCTCGAACAGTCCAATGTCGTGCCGGAAAACGTGCTGGCCGACATCGAGCAGTGGCAGTCGCTGTTGAAGTCGTTTCCGACCATCAGTCGGCCGGTCACTGCCAGCGGACAGGAACAACGGTCGCGATAGGTGACGTGGCAGAGAGTCGTGAAGAGACTCTCGTCACCGGCGCTGTCTGCGTCCGCGCGATGGCGTTTCGGTCGCGGCCTCCCGTCGCCGCTGGCTCCGGGTTAAACGAACTGCCCCACAATTGACGGAACTGATCGCCCCGGACATCCTTTGAGAGGTCCGGGGCGATTTTTCGCGCACCGGGGGAATCTCAAAGAATAATCGCGAGCGGCGCCTCATCGTTCTCCCCGCAGGCGAGTGATGACGACGCGGGGAGGGGACGTTTGTGACCGACGACGGCGGCCCGACGAAATCGGGACAGCCGACACCGCCTGAACGGTTGTCACCCGACACCGTCCGCGCGTTGTATGACGTTCACGGCCGCGATCTGCTGACGTTCCTCATGGGGGTGCTTCGGAATCCGGAGGTGGCCCAGGACGTCTGTCAGGCCACCTTCCAACGGTTGCTGGAAGCGGGGCATGAGGCACGGGCGGAGACGATTCGAGGCTGGTTGTTCAAGGTGGCCTTTCACGAGGCGATGGCGCACCGGCGACGGGAATCCCGCGGCGACAGGTTGCAACGAAACTACGGTACGGCCGGGGATCCGGTGGATTTCGATTCTTCGCTGCAGTCGCTGGTACGGGCGGAAGAGATTGCAAAGCTGAAGCAGTTGCTACTGGAGTTGCCCGCGGAACAGCAGCATGTGGTGCGGCAGCGGATTCACGAAGACAAGACGTTTGCGGCGATTGCCGACGAGTTGAATGTTCCGCTGGGGACCGTGCTGACCCGGATGCGGTTGGCGATGCAGAAATTGCAGAAGTGGTTTGGCCGGGAAGGCTGAGTGCGGATTCCGAACGGTTCCACTGATTGCGGGCGGTTCAGCGGAGTCCAACAAGTTCATAAGGTGGGGATCATGTCGTCGGTGGACGAACAGCGAAACTGGCTGGCCATGCAGTACGTGCTTGGCGAATTGTCCGAATCGGAACGCGCCGCGTTTGAAGAACGCCTCGCGGACGATCTGGCGGTTTGCGAAGCGGTGACGTCGGCGAGTCGCCTGGTGTTGACGGCGCGGGCGGCACTGTCGGAGCCGAACGTTGATCTCGTGTCGGTGGCCGGCGCATCCCGCGGTCGTGTTGTCGCGGGTTCGACTCGCGGCTCGTGGCTGGCCGTCGTGGTGACCAGTGCTGCATTGGTCCTGTTGTGCCTGTGTGCGATCCCCTCGCCAAAACGGACGGACGTTGTCAGCCTGGATCCGGCCGCAGCCGAGTTGGTCTCCTTGTGGCGGTCGGGGACGAGCCTCGGCGATGACGAATCGGATGACATGGAAGAGTTGGCCGACCCGGCCGGCGAT
>JAYTIB010000323.1:0-5223 GCA_043732205.1 Schlesneria sp.
GGCGTTCGGTTCGGGATCTTCTCGGATCGGGAACGGACCCGGGTGGGTGTCGCCCTGGAGGAGGCTTTCTTGAATGCGATCATCCATGGAAACCTGGAGGTCAGTTCCAAGTTGCGCGAGGCCGACGACGGTTCGTATGAGAAGTTGATCGCCATGCGGGTCGGTCAGGCTCCGTACCGCGACCGGCGCGTCCGGGTGTCGGCGCGGTTCACGCCCGACGAGGCGCGGTTTGTCATCCGCGACCAGGGCCGCGGGTTCGATGTCTCCAAACTGCCCGACCCGACTGATCCCGAGAACATGGCCCGGGCGCACGGACGCGGAGTCCTGCTGATCCGGACCTTCATGGATGAAATCAAATACAACGCGAAGGGCAACCAGGTCACACTGGTCAAGCGAAAGAAGCAGCCCGAACATGTTCTGGCAATCGCCAAGTGACGCCCAACGGCACTGACATTACTAACCCGATGCGTGAGCGAGGGCGAGCAAGGGCGACCGTAATAGGCGTTTCCCTCGCTTACGCTTCGGGTTATTTGCTCAAAGTGAGTGCCATTGAAGCGACGCCGCCGGAGTTGCGGTGTTTGTCGCGTTCGCCGCGGTGTTCGTCCCGTTCCCAAAGGGTCGTCCGTTGAGTGACGTGCGCCATCGCCTGAGCCGCGTCCGCCACTGCGGGCCGCAGCGGGATGTGTCCCGGACAACGCCGGACACATTCCGGCTGAAAGCGCGCCTCTTGAAAGCGCTCCTCTCCGTCGTCCTTTTCATCGGGATGATCTGGCCCCGCATTCTTTCGGCCGATGATCGGGGTCCGATCGGCGGCGCGCTGGAGCGGATCACGATCGCCGACTTGAAACGGCATTGTGGTACGCTCGCCAGCGACGCGCTGGAAGGGCGCGAGGCCGGGGCGACCGGTGGCCAGGCCGCCGCCGCCTACCTGCGGACCGAACTGGGCAAGATCAATGGCATCACCGCCGCGGGCACGGCGGGTTGGGTCCAGGAATTCGGGTCCAACTATCGGAACCTGATCGCCGTCCTCCCCGGTTCCGACCCGGTGCTGCGGCGCGAGATCATTCTGATCGGCGCCCACTATGACCATGTGGGACGCGGCAATCAGACCAACAGCAATGGTCCCTTCGGCCAGATCCACAACGGGGCCGATGACAACGCCAGCGGAACGGCGGCGCTGTTGGAACTGGCGGATGCGTTCGCGTCGCTGAAGACCGCGCCCCGCCGCACGCTCGTGTTCGCCTTCTGGGATGCCGAGGAAGTGGGCTTGTTGGGTTCAACGCACTGGGTCTCCCGGCCGACGCATCCTTTGAAGGACGTTCGCCTCGTCGTGAACATCGACATGGTGGGGCGCTTGCGCGAGGGAAAGGTAGTCGTTGTCGGCTGGCGTTCCGCACCGGGATTGCGATCCCGCCTGGTTCGTCAGAATCCCCTCGGCGACCTCGAATTCCGGTACGAACCGACCGTCATCGGTGACAGCGACCATCATCCGTTTTACGCGGCGGGCATCCCGTCGCTTCATCTGGATACGGGCAAACACGACGATTATCACCGGCCCACGGATGATGCCGACAAGCTGAATTACCAGGGCATCCGCCGGCTGGCCGAGTTGGTGTTCACCGTCGTTCACGATGCCGCCAACGAGGCGGAGTTGCCGATGTTCCGGCGCGAGGCGTTGACCGAAAAGCCGCCCGCGTGGTTGTCTCCGCATCCGCGGACAGTCAGCACCGCGCGGCTGGGTGTGGCCTTCGAAGCGGTACAGTTCGATCAAGACCGCGCTGTGATCACCGAAGTCACACCGGGCTCCGCCGCGGCGCGAGGGGGAATCCGGCCGGGTGATCGACTGCTGAAGGTGGCGCATTGGGACGGCGGTCGAGTCGCGGATCTGAGGACCATCGTTCAGGTGGCGCGGAATCCGGTCGCGGTGCGTCTCGAACGTTCCGGGTCGCCGACTCTGATTGAACTGCAAGTGGACTTGTCCGGCGAACCGGTTCGCGTCGGGATCGCGTGGCAGAACGACGGCGCGATCCCCGAAGGCGTGGTGATCACTCAGGTGGTCGCGGAATCACCGGCGGATCGTGCCGGGCTGAAAGTCGGTGACGTCGTGTTGCGAATGTCGGGCGGGGCGCTCGGCACCGATGACGAGTTTCAGCGTCGACTGCTGGGCGAATCCAGTCCGCTCCGATTGCAGGTCGAACGGAACGGACGCATGTCGAATGTCTCCGTCGAACTGTTCGACCCGCCCCGCGAACCGTGACCGTTGACGCGAACGGCCGTGAATTCACCGATGGCGAACCGCGCAATCCTTCGACCCGTTCGCCACGCGTTGACTGGCCGAATTCATGCGGGTTGCGACCCTGTGGATTTCCACATCGGCCCACAGCAATCGAGCCGCTCCCCTTGTCTGCCGCGGCGAAGAAATCGTGAAGATTTCCGCCGGGTCGACGACTGCGCGACGATTGCCGGCGCGGCCGTATTCTGATCGCGGCGATTCACCGCGTGGACTCCGCTTCGACTGTTGGAGCGAGCGTCCGCTTTCCGACAATTGTGACTGTCGTTGGCGATGTGGTGTCCTGTCCGGTCGGTTCACAACTGCGGCGAATTGGGGACGGAAAGCAAGATTGATTTCAGTTCCGAGCGGGCCCGGACAAACGGACCCCGGTCGGGAGCAGCCCGGTCAGGTGCCACCGGGCTGCGGCAGAATCCGCCGATCCTGCCACGACATGGTCAACGACTCATGTAACGATCCTTTCGCCGGTGTCGGTCGCAACGGACGTGATTTCCCGGCCGAAGTCCTCCAGCGCAAATTGCCGAAGTGTATGGTCAAGCATGGTGCCCCGCTGAATTGGCCGAGACCGCGCCCACTCCCATTGATTTACAACTTGAAGTTCGCGTTCCGACGCTTCGTGGAGGAATTGTGCCTCGAAACACAAGACGGCCCCGGTTGAGCATTCGTCTCGCCTCAACTGTCGCGGCATTGGCCACCAGTTGGTCCGCGGCATCGTTTGGCCAGCAGGCCGGATTAGTCTCTCCACCCCCCGTGACCGCCATCGGCCGTCAAGACGTGATCCAGACGGCGCTGCGGCCCCGTACCGGCCTGTTTCCGCGCACGGCGAACTCGGCCACCCGGACGGCGAGTCCGGGGACAGCGGCCACGGTTCCGGCAGGTCCGGGCCCCGCCAACACGTTCGTTGCGGTTCCACAGGGCGAGCAATTCGATGCGCAACTCGACTTGGCGATCGACGTCAGCAGCCGGCGGTTTCTGACGGCCAACGTTCATTCGCCGTGGCAGATCTTTCATGGACTGCTGGCGCTCAAGCAGGGCTTTCACCTCACGCTGGGAGAGGGCAAGGTCAACGCCATCCAGTGGATCGCCACCAGCGAACCGCGGTTCGACAACCAGCCGCTGCTGCTGAAGACACCCCACGGCGGCAAGTTCCATCCGTTCACCCGGCCGTACGCGTTCGAAGGTCACCCCGCGCAGTTCCTGGCCCTGTTGTCACAGTCGGATCTGCCGGTCGGCTACGCCTTCAAGGTCGGGCCGGACCAGATCACGATCGGCGACATCATCAACAACACCAAGAAAGAAGTGAACAGCCGCGAGGAAGTCACCTGGGTGCTGTGGGCGTTGCAGCACTATCTCAAACCTGATGCCCAGTGGTTGAACCAGTTCAACGAACCGTGGAGCATCGAGCGTTTGGTGCAGATCGAAACGTCGTTGCCCGTCGTTCGTGCCCCCTGTGGTGGAAACCATCGCCTGTTTGCGCTGACGCGAACCCGCGACAAACACTTGAAGCACGGCGGACAGTTGACGGGGATCTGGGCGCAGGCCGATCACAAGATTCGTCAACACATCGAGATTGCCCGCTCGCTGCAGAACTCTGACGGCAGCTTCGCGGCGAAGTTCTATGAGGCGCCTGGATTTTCCACCGACCTCAACACGCGTTTCAATACGACGGGACACACGATGGAGTTCCTGTCGATCGCATTGCCCAACGAGCGACTGCACGAACCGTGGGTTCGCAGTGCGGTCTTCGTACTGTGCAACGACCTGGTCGAGAATCGTCAGCGAAATATTGATTGCGGTCCGCTCTATCACACGCTGAATGCGCTGATCATCTACCGGGAACGAATCCGTTCGACCACACCCGTTGAGGTCGTGACCTCGGTTCCACAGACCGTTCCACCCGTGGTGCCCGGTGCGAAGCCCGAGGCAACTCCGTCACTGATACCAAACACAGTTCCAGTTGTTGTATCGAAACCTTCCAACTCAAAACCTGTTGCGGCGAAGCCGGTCAGCACAGAGAAGACGGTGCCCGCCGAGGATTCCAAGCCGCCAATGCCCGCGGCCACAGGGACTCCGACGCCACCCGCCACACCAAAGCCCAGTGCGGAGGCGTTGAACGAGTTGATGTTGGACGGTGAAGTCCGCGACAAACTGAACGCGCTGTCCGCACTCCGTTCACCGCCGGCGGTCGTTGTCCCCAATGCGGAAGCCCGCCCGCTGGAGTCGACGGGGCAGCCCATCCTGCAGGTGACGGACGCGCCCGTGTCGGCACTCGCGCCGGAAAACCGGCCCGCGCCGACGCCGTGATCCCGCGTCGACGCCACGAATTCGCTTAGGACCGTTCGAGAAATTATTGTCGTGGATCGCTCCGCGATCCAACGTTCTGATCGCGGAGCGATCAGCGACAATGCGATAGCTAATTCTCGAACGGTCCTTAGTCCGGATGACTCACGGCGTCGTAGCTGAGTTCGCAAGAACTCAGGACGTGGTCCGTTGTTTCTGAATTCTTGCGAATTCAGCTACGAACAGCGCGGCAGTCGAGCCGCGACCGTGAGGGAGCGGTCAATTCGTTGAGGACCGTTCCCTTACGGTCGCGGCTCTTCAAGGGACATGAATCATCCGGGTTAGGACCGGCGCATCAATAACTGCCGTAGCATGGACGCCTCGTCCGTGCGGCCCAATTCCACATCTGGTCACGTTGTGCCGCACGGACGAGGCGTCCATGCTACGGTGCCAACGGCGAAGGCCGGTGACAACGGTTGCGCTCTCTCGAAATCCTTGTCGTCGACGAGACGGCGAAATCGCGTACACTCTTCACCCGAGAGGATCGCGTCGCGAATTCAGAGGCTGTCCAAAAAGCCGCCGTGGCAAGGGGCCGTGGCTAGGGGGTCGGGAGTCTTTTTCATGCCGCACAATCTCGATTCGAGACTTTTTGA
>JAYTIB010000324.1:0-1920 GCA_043732205.1 Schlesneria sp.
CGGCCGCGATCCACTCGCGCAGCACACGGTACTCCGCCGAAGTGATGTCGAACCGCCGGCCCCCTTCATGGGCAATCTGCATCGTCGGCTTGAGCAGCACCAGACTCTGATCGGGCTGGCTGAAGTTGGTTCGGCGACCGAGCCAATCGCGCGTCAGCACCAGATAGTCGCGCTGCGGATCCTGACCGCGCAGCGAGATCTGCAAGCCTCCCTTGCCTCGGGCATTGCCGTGACAGGTGCCAAGATTGCAACCCGCTTTCGACAGCACCGGCATCACGTCGTTGCGAAAGGAAATCTCATCCGCCCGGCCAGCCACCGTCGTGCAAAGGACGCCCCAGCCGCACAGCACGACACTGACGAGCGTCGTGGCAGCGGGTCGCCAACGGGCGAACGACAACGGGAGAGGAAGCAACATCACGAGTCGCGATCAAGGGTGGGATTGAGGCGGGAAATCAGGCACGGCGTCAGTGTACGCCTCGCGCCGACGCGCCGGAAGTGTGGTTGCCAGCCGTGCGGTCTCCGCGGGCACAGAATAGAATGCCTCGCGAAATGGTCCGACGCCGTTGGACTTCAATTTCCTGACTCTACCGGATTGCAGGTGCGGCCGTTTTTGCCCCGAAGGGGCGGAGGAAACCAGCCCAGGGCAAGCTCGCTTTGCGAGCGCCGCCCTGGGATCGGGGACCGAACGAATTGATGTGCCCTGAAGGGGCACGGGAGGTCTCGGCGTTCCGTAGCCCTTTCAGGGCAGACATCCTGTGTGTTGCTTTTACCCAGGGCGGCGCTCGCCGAGCGAGCTTGCCCTGGGCTGATTTCCGTCGGCCCCGTCGGGGCGAAGAACATGACACATGCAATCCGTTAGAGTCATTCCATTTCAATTCTCAAACGCTTCAAACCTTCAATCTCTCTGACCGGTGGTGAAGATGTCTGTTCGCTCAATCGTGGCTCGCGTTGCGGATCGTTTCGAATTCCATCTCGCGACAACTCGCCATCTCGTCGCTTGGATCTTGTGCGTCTGCGGCCTGTCGAACGGACTGGCCTTCGGTCGAGTCCATTCGCCGCGGATCGTGTCGCCCCGGACCGCCGACGCCTACAGTGCCCGGACGTTTGCCGCGCATCCGGCGTGGAAGGATCTCGCCCCCGAGGCCAAAGCGAAGGCGATGTTCGAGTATCTGACCGATCTCGAAACCGGCCTCTTTCCGCTGGGAGCGGGGGCGTTTGAAGGGGGCGACAAGACGTACGAGTTCGGCTTGGTTCGTGACCCGATCAAGATCGTCAACGTGTACGGCTACGGATACTGCGACGTGTTTGGACCCGTCATGGCGGGCCTGTGGGAGCAGGGTGGCAACGGTCGGGCGCGGACCGTCGACTTCCCGAATCTGAAGCATGTGGCGTGCGAAGTCTCGGCCGGTGATCGCTGGCGATATCTGGACGTCGATCTGCGCGGCCTGTTTCAGGCGGCGGATGGAGGACTGCGATCACTCGACGAGGCCCGTCGCGACAAGTCCCTCTGGCAGCGCGAGCGAGGCCCGCGTTTCTTCCCGATGGATGATCTCACCAAGTTGCAGCGCGAGTTTGCCGAAGCCAAGCTGGAACACCGTTACTCGGTCGCCGCGTCCGGTCACACGCTCGATTTCGTGCTGCGCCGCGGCGAGACGTTCACGCGCTGGTGGCAACCGCAGGGGGGCCGCTGGCTGGTGGGCAGTGACGATGCGAAGGACAAGTTCCGGAAGGAGCTGCTCGAACGGGAACCGCGCGGCCCCAAGTCAAAGCACGCCGAGTTCACGACGCACACGCACGGAAACGGACGGTTCGTCTATCAGCCGAACCTGAAACAGAGCGCCGCTGATTTTGAAGACGGTGTGTTCGACTCGCACAATGTCCGGGTGACGGACGGCGGGTTGACGCTCGCCAAGCCGGGCG
>JAYTIB010000325.1:0-13381 GCA_043732205.1 Schlesneria sp.
CTGGGAAAATGCACCGGCCGCGGCCTCTTCCTGATCCGCACGTTCATGGATCACGTGAGCTTCAACGAAACCGGCAACGAAATCACGATGACCAAACGCCGCCAATGAACGGTGAGCAAGCGCCGTCCATGAACCGGGCCGCCGTCATGGAACGCCTCGGCCGGCTTGAGTCTGGCGGACATGACGGGTATGCACCTCAATACTGGGTGAAATCGAATGAACGGGTTGTTGTCGACTCTGAAGGAGTCAGGCGAGCGGCCGATGAATGTTTGTCCCGATACAAGCACGACGCGCAAGCGAGTGTGTCTGAATACTCACTCGCTTGCGCATCGTGCTTGTATGCCGATTCCTGCCGCGCGCCCAAGAGCCGCCGCGACTTCGACAGACTTGGATGAACCGCCTTTCGGATTCCACCTAGAATCGTGACGCACACCCGGACATGACCGCTCCGACGGGGAGCCGCCAGTGATTTCAAAGAACACTGACAAGCAAAGTCTCTCGCCAACGGCTCCTGGCGTTCACCAGCGAGCCACCTACTCGCTCAAAGACCACGCCATTCCAAAGCGACAGGGCGAGCGACACTGGCGACGATTGACCTTGGTCGTGCCACCCCGCCGTGTCGATTGGGGCCATTGTCGTTCGACCATTTTGCGGTGTAACATTCTCGGCGCGTCAACGACCGGGCAACCACAGTCTCTACTTGAAGGAACAACATGACTCGACGATTTCTCATCTGCGGATTACTGCTGCTCGCCGTCCAGGGCAGTTTCGGCGCCGATAAGGGCGAGGCTAAGCCGGCCAAATCATCCTCCAATCCCAACCTGGAGAAGATGACGAAACTGGTCGGAACCTGGGTCGCTGCGGACGAAGACAACAAGCCGACCGACCAGGTCGTATCGGTCATCAAGTTGACGGCCGGAGGAAGCGCGGTTCATGAAACTCTCTTCCCCGGACAGGATCAGGAGATGATCTCGATCTACACCGTCGACGGGGACGACCTGGTGATGACCCACTACTGCATGCTGGGCAATCAGCCGCGGATGAAGGCCGACCCGAAATCGCCGGCCAACAAGATCCGCTTCGTCTTCGCGGGCGGCTCCAATCTGGACCCGAAGAAAGACAAACACATGCACGGAGCCACGCTCACCATCGTCGATGCCGACCACATCGAGATTGAGGGAGAAGGCTGGGAGGACGGCCAACCCGCGAAAGAAATGTGCGGCAAGATGAAGCTCATCCGCAAGAAGTAGCCGCCGGATCACTGTCACACTCTGACCAGATCAAGCGACGTCCAGGAATGGGAATGCCACTGGCGGCTGCTTTTGAGCCGCCAGTGAAATCGAAGAACACTGGCGAGCGAAGCCCCTCGCCAGTGCTACCCGGCGGTGTGATGGTGGGCCGCCGCTGGAACGGCCAATTCTGAAATTGGAACGCCCGACCCCATCTTCACCATCAGGGAGTGGCTGAGGAAGTGATGACATCATCGAGCACAATCACATTCAGGCCGGGAATGTTGCGAAATCCGAAATCATTGGTGAGCAGGCTGGTGGCTCCACGGTTCAAGGCCGTGGCCGCGTGAATCGCGTCGGGGGATCGCAGACGCGGCCATTGCGAACGCAGTCGGGCCGCCTCGCGCAAGATGGGCGGAGTGACGGGAACAAGCTCGATGCCGGGAAGGCGCAGAAATGTTTCAAAGTCGGCAACCAACTGCGGATCGTTGGCTCGATACGGTCCCACCAGCGTTTCCAACAGAATCAACTCGCTGACGACCACGCGAGCCTGACCGGCGGCCACGATACTCCACAACGGCCGCAGCACGGGGCTGTATCGCGGATGCTTCTCGACGGTGTAGATCGCCACGTTGGCATCGACAGAGACCAACCCCGTCGTCGGCAACACTACCGCTCCCATGACTCGCGCTCCTGCCGGAGATGCTGCTCGTACTCATCCCACGTGGCGAAAGCCCGCGGACCATCGGGCAACGCGTCGATGAACGCCAGCACCGAAGTTGCGGTCGGCGCTGGCGATGTTCGCGGCGAGATGACGACTTCGACTTCATCCCCTTCCACAAATTCCGGAGCCACGACTTCCACGCGATGTCCCGGCTTCACGCGGACAATTTGCGTCACACGGAGCATGGTGCAGGTTCCTTGTCGTTTCGTCTGTGCCGAGTTTACAGCGGACCTCGGTTCACCGCGTCTTCCATTCGACGGGCAGTCCCGATGATCGTATCCTCAGAATACCTCAACACCCGCGCCAAATCCCGATTCGACCAAAACGGTGCCACTGCTTCGGAGTCTTCGGAGAAGCAGTGATCTTCGCAGGCCATCCCCCATCCGGCACTGCTTCTCCGAGGACTCCGAAGCAGTGGCACTTCCAACATTTCGTCGCCCGCAATCAAGCAGAGCCACCCCGCCTTGTTGGTCATACCACTTCAAACTGAACAGAGCGAATTCCGCTGCGACTCCAGAATCTACGCCGGGTGCCACTGACGACGGCCTTTCGGTCGCTAGTGCTTTGAGCCAAATCTCACGCAGTAGTTGCTGCATTGGGGTGTCACCTACATGGTCTGCGACCTGCAACGGTGACGGCACATGCCCATGTGGGTAACGCCCCAAGAGCGGTATATAGCCAGTTGTATAGAAGTAAGCCACGTCTCCAACCATGAATGTGGTTCCACGAAGAGGCGGTCGTTTCCCTGCGCGGACGAGTCGCACATCGCTTGATGAATTCAAGGCCAACAAGTCGTACCTGTCCACTTTTCCTCGCAGTGCAGCTTCAAATCCTGCCCGTTCTTCGGGTTCATATCGAGACGACTTATGGATGATGATTCGCTGGGGCATCTGCTTCCGTTCGCGGCGATACTGTTCAAGTACCATCTCGATCAACTCTGCGGCCATCTCTTCGTTCAGGTGTGGTGAACGGCCCTGCCGGTTCTCATCCCAGTCGAAGCGGTGGCCGCGAAGGACCAGTCCCTCTCCATTCTCGTCGAACGCCTGCACGACACTCGTGCGCAACGTGTTCTGTTCGCCGAGGGGGCGAAAAAAACTGATCCCGACGTGGCAACTCGCCGGAGGTAGATCGGACGGTCCCCACGGGATACCTCCAGCCTTGAAGTACATCCCTGTGAAGAGATTCCATGCAATTACCGACTCGTGGTCCCGATCGACACTTTGTGTTGAGGCTAAACCAGTCGTCGTTTCCCGCAACATTTGGGTGGGCTTCTGAAATCGCATCGCCATTGCCTTGAACGAACGCCGTAAGTTGCGTTGAATACGGCCCAATCCCCTCTCAACGTATTCGGCTGTACGACATTTGAGGTAAAGGTCATGTGGAAGAACCAGAAAAATGTAGTCAGGCGGGTTGTCCCGCTGACACAAAAGGCACATCTTTTCTTCGAGCAGGCTGAGTATTCGCTCAAATCGCTGACGGCTATTTCTGATGCCGAGAAGTTCAGCATGTTCTTGGCGACTGATCAGTTCAACTGACGAATCATCCGTCCGAAGTTCAAAGCGAAAGCCGTGCTCGGAATTGCAGCCGGGGAATGGTGCATGATCCTTATCACCAGCCACTCCTTCACTGCATTTGGCGAGGAACTGAATGGCATTCTGGACCGCTTCGCAGGTGCCGATGAAACCGACATGAACTTCCCGCATATGCCGAGCTGTGCCGAACGAGCGGGGGCCGTACAGCGGAATTCCGGTCTTTGGGTCGCTATGAAGCCTGCCCTCCGCGAACTGTACCTTAGGTTCATCGAGCCAAGTCGCCCGGCATCGCACTGAATCGAGTTCGAGCAGTGCCAGCTTGGGAGGTGTCGTTAGATTACTCTTCATCATCGTCCTCCCAGTCGAAAGACTCACCCTCAACGGTTTCGTTGAAGTCACTAAGCGTGAAAAGGTCATCGACATAGGTTTGGTTTTTGAAAGCCTTGTCATCGCCGGGGATGCCAGGCCAATCCACATCAAAGCTGAGAAACTGAGTCTCAATGACCACAGATTGCTGACCAAAGTTGAGCAGGATTCGAGGTGTCCCACCAGACAGGTAGTCCCGCCAGAAGTTGATCTCGCTGAGGTAGAGGTCGTTGTACATCTTGGCTTTCAAACTTGTGACCCGCTTCCCGATCTGCTTGGAGGCGAGCGGCGTTATCCCGTCTGATGTCAGGTGTCGCTCTGGCCTGAGCGACAGACACCACTGTCTCTCACCAACTTTGTGGAAGCGGATGCCCGCCCCCAAGTGCCACCAGAATCCCTTACCCTCGCCAGTGGTCCGGCGCTTTGGTTCCCAGACGACCAACCTGCTCGTCTGTTTGGTATTCAAGGGTCGGTATGTGATGCTCCGCTCGTCCCCCGGCTTATCCGCTTGAAAGAAGTAGCGATAGTGAGTGGGATCGTAGCGAACACCGAGGCGGTCGGTGTGCTTGAACATCGCCCGATTCAACAGATCGACATACCGCCGATGCCTTTCTGCTTCTTCCCACAAGGATGTCGAGCGGAGGACTTCGACGTTGCGAATGTCAATCACATCGGCGAACGGCCCCTTGGAGTCCCTTAGGTCATGGAAGCTAAACAGCTTCTCATCACGCAAGATGAATCGTACGAGTTCCGTCGTATCGGCGGGGTACTTGATCCGCTGCCGCACCTCATCTGCCTGCCCATCGCCAAATCCGCACGGTGCGGCGAACACCGCTTGCGGCAGGTGGGTAACAGGCAACAGCGAACTATGGATGGTCTCAGATTTGAGATCCGGCTTTGATTCAGCCGCAGTCGGGGACGCAGCCTTGCGGATGCGGTCCTCATGGTCAGCCTTCATTTGCCATAGCACGTTTACGCTAAACTTGAGTTTCTGAATGTCTATCAGATCGTGGTGGACGCCACAGAGTAGGAGCAAATTCGGATGCTTGTCGCGGTCTTCATCGGACATCGGGTGGTCTCCCCGCGGTCCGTCCCGGCTGTCGGCGACAATGTGTGCGATCTTACCAAGGAACGCCGGTTTATCAGTTTCTGATCCCGGCTCCACCAATTCTTGCTTGCAGCCAGGGAAGGCACAGAAACCTCCAGAACGCAGATAGACAATTCGAGCTTCAGGCAGCGAAACGTCAGTTCGAGCCAACAACGATCCTTAAAAAAGTGCCTTGCCCTCTGAAATCATCCATAGCTGAAGTAGATCAGATTGTGGCCGTCTCGCAAAACAGTCGTCGCGTGGTGATTTCTGAGGGCCACGAAGCGTGGCACCCAGCCACACGCCGGGTGCCACTGGCGGCTGCTTTGAGCCGCCAGTGCTTCGTGTTGGTAGCCGTCGCGAAGGACGGTATGTGTTTGGTTTGCGATGCGTCACGCATGGAGTTCGGCCAGTTCGTTTCGGCGGGTATCGAGGTCGATGGTCTCGTGCAGGCGTCGGATTTCTTCCTCGGGGCCTTCGGCGAGCAGGGCGAATTGACGGGGATTGACCGGGAACACGTCGCGTCGCAGGGCCGCGAGTGCGCGGGACATCCGCTCCAATTGCTCCCTCGACTGACTCAACTCGGCATCGTTGGTCATCATGGCACCACCTTGAGAAGACGTTTGCGCCTGAGCCAGTTTCTCAAAACAACACTTCAAAACCAGCGGCTTGGAAGTGGCGGTCGTTGGTGAAAGCTTGTGTCAGTCCCAGCCGCCGCATGACGACGAATGAGACGTGATCGACGATCCCTGCGTTGTTCGCTTCACCGCGGTCGTAGGCGGACCACGCTGCTTGCGAATCGTCCTCGGTCGGAGCGAGGACTTCGCCGCGCGCCGCCATTGTCTGCCTCAAGGCGTGTACTCGCCGTCGATAGGGCCGGCGGGCGGCTGCGTTTCCGCACTCCAACAGTACGAACGTCGTGGTGACGAGCCGGGTGTTCGCGCCCGCCAACCGCGCAAATGCCGAGGCGGCGTCAGCGTGCCATTGGTCGTCTTCATCCCACAATGCCAGCAGGCCGACCGTGTCCAGAAAGACTTCACTCATGGCTGGTGCTCGTTGTGCCGCTCGGCGATGTCGTGCTCACCGGAGCGATATCGCTCGGACAGAATGGCGTAGACATCGTTCAGAGTCGGCTCAGAGGCTGGAGCCTGCACGATGGTTGCCTCGAACTCGACTTCACACTCGTCGGGCAATTCGACGGGCGTGGTCGGCTCGAAGACTCCCTTGCGGTAGATGGCGTGGATCATCGGGACTTCTCCAATTACAGCACGGGGTTGAATCAGGCGGCTTGGGTTTCGACGTATTCGCAAATGGTCGTCGGCGCGGGAATTGGCAATCCGACCTGAAGCAGGCCCTTGATGTGAAAGTCGATGGCTTCTCGAATCAGTGTTTCCACTTCCTCCGGAGTTTCCGCCACGGCCACGCAGCCCGGCAGATCGGGGACGGTCGCTCCATAGCTGGTCGGTCCTTTTTCAATCAGGACGGCGTATTTCACGGGGAACCTCACTTGAAACCGGCTGGCTTCAAAATGCTGTTCAAGGTTCCGGGCGGGATGTCCACGGAGGGTTTCCCCGCGATGGTCACTTTGCCCGGCTTGGTGGGATGCTTGTACGGTCGGAGACTTCCTCGCGTCGCCACCAGTTGCCAGCCATCCGATTCTACCAGATGAATGACCTCGCTGACTTTCATGGCGGTCGTTCTCGACTCAAGGCGAGCGGCAACTCTAAACATACCCCGCCACCGAGTTCACCTCGGTGGTTCAATGGCTTTTGCACTACTCGCGGGACCGCAGCAAAACGTAGTGCAAAACCCCTTGTTTCGCTGGAAAGCCCCGGCAAAACAAAGGGGGTTGTTGAACGAGAATCAGTACCCCCGGCAGGAGTCGAACCTGCGACCTACGGTTTAGGAAACCGTCGCTCTATCCAACTGAGCTACGGGAGCATTGGGTGGTTGTCACGCTGCCTGCCGGCATGTTCTGTTGATTGCGGTCGACGGGTGTTCCGCGACGAAATCGGTCTGAACCGGCGATGACAACCTCAATGGTTGTACTGTGGTCGGCAGGGCGCGGCAACTGAGGCCCACGTGCAGACCAGGGCCAATCTCCTTTTGAAGGAGGGAAGGATGTAGGGTGGGACCAGCGGCGTTTCGCCGCGCCGGCCTACCGGTAAATCGCAATGTTTCCTGATGGTGGGCCGGCGCTCGAAGCGAGCTGGTCCCACCCTACTTTGAAAATGGCCCTGACGCGCGGACCACAACCGGGTGAGCGGGCTCCGTTGCCGAATTTCCTCCACGATGCGTTAATGGACGCAACTCGACGGAGTCATCGTCGAACTGGTTTGCTCCGCACGTTCGTCCCCTGTCTTCAAGAAGCCTCTTGCCTGGGTGATCTCATGAAGCGACGCACCTTTCTTCAATGTGGATTGGCCGCCGCGCTTGGCACGCCGTTGCTGGCGGCTTTGCGGCGGGACCGGTTGGACGAAGCGGCCGAGGTGCTGGTGATGGCCACCGCCAGCGGGACGGTTTCGTCGGCGGTGTTGCATGTGACGCAACGGGCGACGACGTTGACTCGCCACTTCGGCAACGCGAAGTCGGACGAGGCGATGTTTCTGCTCGGGTCGATCACCAAGCCGATCTGCGTGACGGCGCTGATGAGTCTGTTCGATCGGGGGGAATTCAAACTCGATGATCGGCTGAAGAAGTTCATCCCGCAGTTCACGGGTGGGAACCGGGACGACGTGACAATTCGCCATCTGTTGACCCACGTCTCCGGCCTGCCGGACCAGTTGCCGGAGAACAACGCCCTGCGGAAGAGTCACGCCGGGCTGCCCGAGTTCGTCGAGCACGCGATCCGCACGCCGGTCGGCTTTGCACCGGGTTCGAAGTACCAGTACTCCAGCATGGCGATCCTGCTGTCGTTGCAGGTGGCGCACGTGATCAGCGGGATGGGCATTTTGGAACTGGTCGATCGCGCGGTCGTTCAACCGCTCGGCATGAAGCACTCGGCGTTGGGGCTCGGACGGTTCACGCTCGACGACATGGTTCCGTGTCAGACCGAGCACGCGGCACCGGAATCGGGAGCGGGTGATCCCACGGCCAAGGATTGGGATTGGAACAGTCCGTATTGGCGGAAACTCGGCGCACCGTGGGGCGGCGCGCATGCCTCGGCGGCGGATGTGGGAAGATTCCTCGCGGAGTTCCTCACAGGTCAGGGGAAGGCGGTCAAGCCGGAGACGGCAACGCTGATGATCACCAACCACAATGCTGCGGGACTGACGCCGCGCGGATTGGGCCTCAACGTTGGCGCGGCGGCGGGGAGTCCCGGCTGTTCGGACAAGACGTTCGGACACACCGGATCGACGGGAACACTCGCCTGGGCCGACCCGGCCACCGAGACGATCTGCGTCGTGCTGACATCGCTTCCCGGTGCGGCCGTGAAACCGCACCCGCGCGACTTGGCCGCTGCGCGCGTGGCGGCGGCAACCGGGAAGTGAATCCAGGATCGAAGTCCGTCGACTTTGGACTTGCTGCTTTACGGGGCGGGGACTCGCGAGTTATCTTTGACCCGCCGAACGCACTGCCAATTGGCCGCGATCAGCCTCGCCTGACTTTCCCGCCATGCCGACCCGCCTCATTGGATCCCGCATGAAGACGTTTCGACTGCTTGCCGTGCTGTTTTTGTTGGCCGCGCCGACCGTGCGAGTGGCCTTCGCGGCGGACGAGGCCAAGCCGACTGCCGACCGGGTCAGCTACTACCGGAATGTGCGTCCGATCCTGCAGCGGCATTGTTCGGGGTGCCATCAACCGGCCAAGCAGAGCGGCAAGCTGCAGTTGATCTCGTTCGATCTGTTTCAGAAGGGGGGCGAGAACGGTCCCAGCTTTGTCGCCGGCAAACCGGACGAAAGCCGGATCGTGCAGTACATCTCGGGTGAGAAGCCCGAGATGCCGCTCAACGCCGAACCGCTGTCGAAGAAGCAGGTCGAGACGATCCGGAACTGGATCGCCCAAGGTGGCACCGACGACACTCCCGCAGCCGCGAAGGACGATGTCTCGACAACAAAGCCACCGATCTACACTGCGGCTCCCGTCATCACCGCGCTGGCGTTTTCGCCGGACAGTTCATTGCTCGCGGTCTCCGGTTATCACGAGATCCTGCTGCACAAAGCAGACGGCAGTGAACCGGTCGGCCGGCTGGTCGGACGCTCACCCCGCATCAACGCGATTCGGTTCTCGCCCGACGGGACGAAACTCGCCGTCGCCGCCGGGGCACCGTCACTGTTCGGTGAGATCCAGTTTTGGGATGTCGCGAAGAAAGAGTTGATCCGGTCGGACACAGTCGGCATCGACACGCTGTACGGCGCGTGCTTCAACGACGATGGCACGCTACTGTCGTTCGGCACGTTCGACAACCGCGTCCGCGCGATCCAGGTCGCCGACGGCAAGCAGGTCATGGCGATGGACGCCCATTCAGACTTGGTCTACGGGACGGCGTTCTCCTTGAAGAACGACCACGTGATCAGCGTCAGCCGCGACATGTCGATGAAGCTGACCGAACTGAAGACGTCGCAGTTCATCGACAACATCACCAGCATCACACCCGGCGCACTGAAGGGCGGACTGATGGCCGTGCAGCGGCATCCGAAAGAGGAACAGTTGCTGATCGGCGGCGCGGACGGCGAACCGAAGCTCTACAAGATCTTCCGGACGCAGCCCCGCCAGATCGGTGACGATTTCAACCGGTTGCGGGGCTATACCAAGCTGACGGGACGGATCGTGTCGCTGGAGTTCAACGCCGACGGTTCCAGGTTCGTCGTCGGGAGCAGCAACGCCACCAGCGGCGCGGCGCGGATCTACAAGACCGACACCGAGCAACCGCTGCACGAGTTGAAGGGACACACGTCTGGAGTCTTCGCCGTGGCGTTTCGTCCCGACGGCAAGCTGGTCGCCACCGGCGGCCTGGATGGAGTTGTCCGACTGTTCGACGCCGAGACGGGTCTCCTCGTCAAGGAATTTGTCCCGGTGACACTGACACCCGCGGTGGCGGGCGCGAACTGAATTCACACGAAGGCGAGCGGCAGAAAAAAATGTACCCACCTACAAGCACGCAGCGCAAGCGAGTCTGTCCGAAAACTCACTCGCTTGCGCTGCGTGCTTGTATGCTTATTCCCGCCGCTCGCCCCAGCGAGCGATCAATCCCAGAGCGAGTCATCAAACTCAAGGAAGCATCCATGCGTTCTCCCGAGTCTATATTCCGATTCAGCCTTGGCTTGGTGATCGTGGCCGCCTCGACATTCGCTGCCCAAGCGCAAGAGGCACCGGTCATCGTCAAGATTCAGACGATGCCCGAGCGGCTGGTGCTGGGCCATGTGCGCGATGCCCGCAGCGTGCTGGTCTTCGGGCAGACAGCCGATGGCAAGACCGTTGACCTGTCGGATGTCGCGACGCGCACGGCCGGCGGACCACAGATCACCGTCGACAAGGACGGGTATGCCGTCCCCGTTGCGGTCGGTGCCACCGATTTGGTTGTCACCGCCGCGGGCCACACGGTCAAGGTGCCCGTCGAAGTGAAAGACGTGACGCCGGCCCCGACCGACTTCATCCGCGATGTCGAACCGATGCTGGCGAAAGTCGGTTGCAACGCGGGGACGTGTCACGGTGCCCAGCAGGGACGCAAGGGATTCAAGCTCAGCCTGCGCGGTTACGATCCGATGTACGACTACCGCGCGCTGGTCGACGATGTCTCCGGGCGGCGGTTCAACCGCGCCAATCCCAGCGACAGCCTGATGCTGCTGAAACCGACTCAGGGTGTGCCGCACGAAGGGGGCTTCCTGTTCGACGAGGAATCTCGCGCGTACAAGATCATGCACCAGTGGATCGCCGAAGGCTGCAAGTTCAGCGAAGCGACCCGGCCGGCCAAGCTGGAGGTTTTCCCCAAAAGCCCCATCCTCGAACGGTCCGGCAGCAAGCAACAGATGCAGGTGGTGGCGACCTACGCCGACGGCACGTCGCGCGACGTGACGCGCGATGCCATCTTCGAAAGCAGCAACTTTGAAGTCGCCACCGTCGCCGGCACCGGACAGGTCAAGGCCGTGCGGCGCGGCGAGACGGCGATCCTCGTGCGGTTCGAGGGAACATATGCCTCGAACACGCTGCTCGTCCTCGGCACCCGCGACGGCTATGCGTGGAAGGATTCGCCGGAGTTCAACTTCATCGACACGCACGTCAACAACAAGCTGAAGCGGCTGAAGATCCAGTCGGCGGACCTCTGTTCCGACGCCGAGTTCCTGCGCCGGGTCTCACTCGACCTGACCGGCCTTCCCGCAACGGGTGAGCAGACGAAGGCGTACTTGAATGATCCGCGCGATTCCCGCACCAAGCGGCTGGCGCTGATCAACGAGTTGCTCGATTCGCCCGACTACGTCGACCACTGGACGCTGAAGTGGAGCGACCTATTGATGTCGAACCGCAAGTTCATCAACGAGCAGGGGGTGTGGGCCTTCCGTCACTGGATTCGCGAGCAGATCGCCACCAACCGGCCGTACAACGAATTCGTCTACGACCTGATGACCGCCAGCGGCAGCACGCTCGAAAACCCGCCGGCCAACTACTACCGCATCGCCCGCGAACCGCGCGAACTGATGGAAAACATGACGCAGGTCTTCGTCGGCACGCGGTTCGTCTGTGCCCAGTGCCACGACCACCCGTTCGAAAAATGGACCCAGACACAGTACTACCAGCTCTCATCGTTCTTCGGTGGAGTCGGTCGCAAAGGGGGCCGCAAGGCCGAGGAAGAAGTCGTCTACGACATGCGTTCGCCCGGCCTGGTCATTCATGCCGGAACCGGCCAGCCCGCCCCCGCGACGTTCCCGTTCCAGATCGAGGGCCTCGATCTGAACACCGAAGTTCCCCGCGTCAAGCTGGCCCGCTGGCTGACCGCGAAAGAAAACCCGTACTTCGCCAAGAGCCTCTCCAACCGCTACTGGAGCTACCTGAACGGTCGGGGAATCATCGACCCAGTGGATGACATCCGGCTGAGCAACCCGGCTTCCAACCCGGAACTGCTGGATGCATTGACCAATGACTTCGTCGCCAGCGGCTTCGATCTCAAGCATCTGTTGCGGACGGTTGCCAGCTCGCACACGTACCAGCGCACGTTTGCGACGCACCATTGGAACGAAGATGACGACGTGAACTATTCGCACGCCACGCCGCGGCGGTTGGCTGCCGAACAACTGTTCGACTCGATCATGCGGGCCACCGGGGCTCCGACAAACCTGCCGGGCGTTCCGGGCGGGTTCCACGCCTCGCAACTGCCCGATTCCGCGGCCTCGGTCGCCTTCCTCGACATGTTCGGCCGCGCCCCGCGCGAATCACCCTGCGAATGCGAACGCTCGTCGGAAGTGAGCCTCGCCCAAACGTTGACGCTGATCAACGGCCCGACGATTTCGGACGCGATCATCCACCCGCAGGGACTGATCGCCAAGCTGGTGGCGGCGAAGGCGGAGCCGAAGCAGGCGGTCGAAGAAATCTACCTGTCGGTCTTCAACCGGATGCCCACCGACGCGGAACGGGTCGGCGGCGAAAAGTACCTGACGGCGAATGGTCTCTCCGACGGTGCCCAAGACTTGATGTGGGCGCTGATCAACAGCCCCGCGTTTTTGTTCAACAGATAATCCGGATGATTCACGGCTGAAGTCGAGCCGCGACTGTAAGAGCAGTGGCAATCACTTTGTCGCCTTTCGCTCCGCGAAAGGACGTTCTTTCGCGGAGCGAAAGACGACAATCGCGGAGTCCGCCACCCACTTGAGTACCAGTGCCCTCACGGTCGCGGCCCGACTGACGGACTGTCTCGGGGCCATGATCAAACCGGGGTAGGGGATGGAAATTGGCAGCCTGTTGGCGATTGAACATCCGGGAACTGTTCCGATTCTGTTGCATCACCTGTTTGAGTTGCAGGCGGACAGATCACCCGAACAGACCGCTGTCGAATGCGGCCCGGTTTCGCTGACGTACGGGGAACTGGATCGGGCCGCCAACCAGTTGGCCCACCATCTGCGCGGGATGGGGGTCGGGCCGGAAACGCCGGTCGGTTTCTGGTTGCCGCGGTCCACTCACGTGTATGTCTCTGTGCTGGGAATCCTCAAGGCGGGCGGCGCGTACGTGCCGCTGGATGCCGAATACCCGGCGGAGCGCGTCGCCTACATCCTGCAAGACTGCGGGATCAAGATTGTCATCACGACCAGCGAATACACCGACAAGCTGGCGGGATTCGACGGGCGGGTGATTCAGATCGAGACCGACTGGCCGCAGATCTCGGCGCGACCCGCGATGCGGCTCCAACTTCCAGACACAGAGCAGTCGCCCGACAACCTGTGCTACGTGATCTACACCTCGGGTTCGACCGGCAAGCCCAAAGGCGTGCAGCTCGAACATCGCAGCGTCGTTC
>JAYTIB010000326.1:0-5217 GCA_043732205.1 Schlesneria sp.
GTCGTTCGCCAGCAACATCGGGCTGAACGGCGTCTTCCGGTTGAGCGACCGCGTCCTGTTCCGCACCGGCTACGAAGCGATGTTCCTGACGAACGCCGCCCTGTCTGGAAACCAGCAGAACGGGATCAGCTATAACGGGCTGGGGACCGCAACATACTCGGTCCAGGGCGGCGGTTCCGTGGTGTTTCACGGCCTGCGCGCGGGCGTGGAAGTGGTTTGGTGAAGGTCCACCAGTTCCGTCGGGGTGACTTCCATGCGCGACGCACACTCAAGCACGTTGAAGACAGATCACGATGTCTCTGACCAGCCGGGTCAATGGCTTCTCCTCCGCACACGATTCGGCAAATGGCCGGGAGTGCTGATCGCGGCCATCTGGCTGTCCGGCATCACGTCATCGGCCACTGTCGTCGCGGCCGAGTTGATGGCGGGAGTCGCGAAGGTGGACATCACCAACGTCGACGCCGGGCCGGTGAATGACCGGCTCCACGCGCGGGCTCTCGTCGTCAAATCCGATACCGCAACCGCGGTGATTGTCACGGTCGATGCCGTCGCGATCGGTGAGATCGGACACATCAAGAACGACTATCTTGGCAAGGTGCGGGCGCAGATCGAACGGGAACTGAACATCAAGCCGGCAAACGTCCTGATCAACGCCAGTCACTGCCACGGCGTCGTCTGTGCCGATGTCGATCAGCGGACGATTCAAGCGGTGAAGCTCGCGCATCAGAACCTGGTTCCGGTCCGGGTCGGTGTCGGAACCGGTCAGGAAAACCGGATCATGGAGAACCGCCGCCTGAAACTGAAAAGCGGCAAAGAGGTCGACGTGCGACATGCGTACTCGATGCCGCCGGATGACGAGGTCGCGGAAGTGGGGCCGGTCGATCCACAGATCGGCATCCTGCGGCTGGATCGAACCGACGGACGGACGCTGGCGGTCGTCTACAACTTCGCCTGCCATCCGATCCAGGGTGTGCCGAGCGGCGGCAACACCGCCGACATCACCGGCTTCTCTTCAAAGGTGATCGAAGACAACCTGAGCGAGGGAACGGTGGCGCTGTTCGTGCAGGGCTGCGGCGGCGACATCAATCCGATCGGCTACAAGGGGGTCGACACGCCGCGCGACGCCGAACCGCTCGGCAACCTGCTGGGGCTGAGCACGCTGCAAGCGTTGAAGAAGATCCGCAGCCGCGACGACCAGCGGTTGAAGGTGATCAATGAATCGCTGACGCTGCCACGGGCCGATCTCGCCGACCGCATCGCCGCGCTGGAAGCCGAGGTCACGCGGCTGCCGCAGACCCTGAAGGGAACCAGCCTGAACCTGAAGACCTTCCTGCCGCTGGTCGTGAAGTACAACCTCTCCGCCGAGTTCCCGTCGTACTACTCGCACCGCTATCTGCACGAACAGAACATGGGCCGCGAAGACATGAGCAAACTCGACGCGGACAACCGCCGCAACATCAAAAACTACATCGACAACATCCACACGATGGAACAACTGACGCGGACACAGACGAACCTGGCGCTGCTGCGAAAACATCAGGTGGAAAACATCGCCGCCGGCAAACGGACGATCGATGTCGAAGTCGCCGGCCTGAGAATCGGCGACTTCACGCTGATCACATTTCCCGGTGAGTTGACCGTCCAAATCGGCCTGAACATCAAGTCGAAGTCCCCGCACGGGAAGACCTTCGTCGCCGGCTACACTAACGGCTACATCTACTACGCCCCGACCGCCGACCAACTGCGCAACGTCGGCGGAGCCCAGGAAGACAGCGACTGCATCCTCGCCCCGGAATGGCAGGCACTGTTCGAAACGCGGGCGGCGGAGATTCTGAAGAGGCTTTGATGCCGGTTCGTGAAGAAGAGATTGCAAATTGCAAATTGCAAATTCAGTAGTTTCAAGTTCGTATTGTGCGGAACTGACTTTACTCCGAAGGAGTTGCGTCTCATAGCCCAGGGTTGCCCGCGCAGGCGGGCCACCCCGCCTCATTATTGAATTCGCGGCGTGCGATTCGCCACTCGGCCGACGCGACGACCGTCCACAATGGGGAATTTCAACAAATCTGGCGACCGCCTCATGACGCGATCCAGGCTTATGAACACGATGCAGTTTTTGATGCCCAGTCGCTTCGCAATGTCGGGTCGCCTCAGTCCCTGATTGTGCAGTTTGACAATCTGAAGAACGCGCCCGCGCGGTGTGTAAGGCGACCGCTCGTTTGGCGGAAACTTGACTCCCAGGTCTCGGGCAACGCTCCTCACCATACTTATGGAACTATTGGTATTGAGCACCACCTCCTCTGGCGTCCATTCCGGATGGGTTTCCAAAGTCGCCTTGATCGTTTGCCGCTTTGGTCCCTGTCCACCCCGATCATAATCCGACTCACAACTCAGGACTTGTCGCACCCGCTCGCCAGTGATCTTAAACTCCCGAGCCACGTCCCGCAGTCGCGGCTTCCCCTGCGCGCGCCACCACGCCACGATGGCCCCCCTGCGCGCCTGGTCTTTGGGTCGCCCGCCCTGATACTTTCTCCCGACATAACCCGGTTGATCACGCAGTACTTGCCAGACTGCGACACGAGGAATCCCCAACGCATCCGCGACCGCCGTGGCACTCGGCTTGCCATGACTTTTCCACCACCGAACCGCTGCGCTGAGGTCGTACGTTGAGGGACCGCCTCGGTCCCTTTGGGGAGCTTCAACGCGGTGCCGGGAACTGTTGTTTTTGGCCATGATGATCACAAATGGAAACGGCTTCGGAGTAAATGCCCATGCGAAATCTGCGAACTTGGAACTACTGACTTTGCAAATTGAAGAAGACTACGTCGGAGGAACTCAGTCTTCCAACTCCTTCCGGCTCGTGTCCGGAGCCAGGAAGACCGCGATGATTCCCAGTGCGAAGAACAAGCTGGTCATCCGGCCGATGCGGGCGTAATCGCCTTGGAAGTACTCCATCAGCATGCCGGCCGCGAAGACCGTGATGGCGGTCAGGATGCGGCCGAAGTTGAAGCTGACACCCGCACCCGTCGAGCGGACTCGCGTGGGAAACAGTTCCGGCAGGAACAGCGGCAGCCAGCCAAAGTAGATGCCGCTGAAGAAGCCCAGCCCGGCGACCCAGAACAGAAAATCCCAGTCTGTCGGAAGCTTGAACCAGAACGTGTACTGGGCAATGAACAGGCAGGCGGCACTGACGAGGGCATACGTCAACCGCCGGCCGACGACAGTGGCAATCCAGCCACCCAGCAGACTGCCGACCATCCCCGTCAACGCCCGCGCCTGATTGACCTGCGCCTTCAGGAACGGGTTCGGCGGAACAGCGGCGGCCCCGGCGTTCTCGGCCCACGGCACCATCCAGTTCGCCGTGCTCCAGCCGCCAATGATGGGGATCGTCGCCAGCAGGATGCCCACCAGCGTCACCGCCAGGAGCGGGGGTCGAAAGATCTCACCGTGCGACACCGGGGCGTCCTGTCCGACGGACTGGCGTCGCCTCGCCGCCAGCCAGCGCGGTGACTCGGGGACCGCGATTAGCGAGAACACTCCCAGCACCACCGGGCCCGCGCCGGCGAGCATCACCCACCGCCACGAGTCCGGCGTGATCTTCACCTGTGTGGCCACCGTGGAGAACAGGAAAATCCCGATGTTTGCCGATGTGCCGATCACTCCGGCAACCATTGGACGGGACATCCCCGACCACGCCTCGGAGACCAGCGCGACTCCGTTCGGCCACATCCCTCCCACACCGGTGCAGGCCAGGAACCAGCAGACCAGCAGATGCTCGGGCGATGTCGAAAAGTACGCTGCGCCCGCCATCGTGGAATAAGTGAGGATGCTGACCGACATCGCCTTCGCGCGGCCGATCCGATCCCCCAGCCGTCCAAACAGCAGCCCGCCCGACGCCGCGCCGAACAGGAACGCGCATTGATACCAGGCAAACCAGCGGGCGATCAGGGCCCTCCATTGATCCAGTTGCGTCTCATCCGCAGACAGTTCTAATTTCTCTGATTCCGGCGTTGTTCCCGGTGCCCGCTTTGGGAACTGCTTGCCGAGTGCCTGATACCGCTCGACATCCAACCGCCCGCTGCGCGCCAGCAGATCGACCGCCGCCGGTTGCCCGGCCAACTGGGTGATCGACATGTGCATCCCGGCGAACAACCATCCGAGAAAGGCACAGACCAGCACCAGATAACGCCCCGTTGTTGAAAGAGGCGTGATCGCATCGGAGGTGGGGGGCGGGCTGGTCATGGTGGATAGCGGGTAGTGGATGGTGGGTAGTGGATAGCAAGCGGGGAAGTGCAAAGTGAGAAGTGATTAGTGCAAAGTGCAAAGTGGCAAGAGTGGGGCGGACGCGACTCTTCTCGACTCTTCTCATTTTGCACTTTGCACTAATCACTTCTCACTTTGCACTACTTCTGATTTCCAATCCCCTCCGTCTACTCCAGCGCCTTGCGAAGCTGTTCGATGTCGTGCTTCAAGGTCCGGCTGAATGTCGCCACGTCGGAACTGTGCATCACCAGGTTGCCGCCCGCCTTGGACCATTCGATTTCGCGTTCCAGGCTCAGCCAGAAATGGCAGCCGGCACCCACTCCGTGCTCGCGGGCGATCCGGAAGATCGTGCGCACCGCCTCGTCGAATTTGGGGTGATCGTATTGCTCGGGAATCCCCAGGCTGCACGACAGATCATGCGGGCCGATCAGGACCGCGTCGAGTCCCGGCACCGAGCAGATCTCGTGCAGGTTCTCGATCGCCGGCGTGCTTTCGATGTTGACGATCAGGATCTTGTCGCCGTTGCGCTTCTCCAGGTACTCGCGCAGCTCCGGCTCCAGCGTCTTCGGATCACGCAGGGCGTCGTCGAGCCGGCGTCCCTTGAGCGGCCGCCACTTGACCGCGCCGACGAGGCCACGCACCTGATCGGCGGTTTCGACGTACGGCCCGATCACGCCGCCCGCCCCCGCATCGAGCACCTTGCACGCCTCGAACGGATCGTTGCAGGGTATCCGCACCACCGGCGGCACCTCGAGCGCCTGATACGTCTGGCAAATCCACGCCAGCGTCTGCCGATCGATCGGCGTGTGCTCGGTATCGACGAACACGAAATCCACGCCAGCCGCCTTGACGAGGTTGGGCCACAGCGGCGAAGTGGAAACCATCGCCGAGCTATACACACGTCGGCCTTCGTGGAGGTTCTTGATGATGTCGCGGCCGGTCATGGGGAACTCCAAA
>JAYTIB010000327.1:0-1914 GCA_043732205.1 Schlesneria sp.
CGGCACGTTCGCATCCGAGTCCGCTGCGACGCCGATGTAATACGTTCGCGCCAGTCCCGCGGCGATGCGAACCCCCTCGCCGCGCCGGACCATCCCGTAATAGGCCGCTCCGCGCGCGACGGCCAGATCGAGTCGTTCGTTTTCCAGCACGATGGGCGACCAGTTCGAATCGTCCTGTCGAAACCAGTTCTCCAGCGAGGCCATCACGCGGCGCTGCAACACCGGTGATGCAAACACGCCGCCGTTGAACAGCACGATGTCCGGGCGGGCAGGATCGGGAAGTGTGGAACTCAGAGCGATGTCGTCCAGCGCGACATGACGATGCGCGGTCAGAAACTGAGCCAAGTACTTCGTCACGGCCGGATCGGGCGCGTACGGCAGGCCGAACTCCTGAAAGCCCGAGCGAGTTTCCTGCGGCTTGGCATCCAGCGGCACGTCGGGAAAGAAGCCGTCGACCAACAGCGACTGAACTTCGTCTCGCGTCACCGCCAGTTGCTTGCCGCCGCCAATCAACCGCGAGCCGCCGCCGGGAAGCGTCAACGTCCATTTGTCGGGCGCGTTCCCCGCCATCAAGACTTCCTTCAGTTGACGGCAACTCCGGACGAGAACGCTCCATTGCCGCGGCTCCAGATGTCCGTCCCCCTTGATCCGCTGCTCCAGATGATGGGCCAGCGCCAGATCGAAATTGTCGCCCCCCAGAATCAGATGATCGCCGACCGCCACGCGATGAAACTGCACGATTCCATCGTGACCCTTGCGCACGCGGATCAGTGTGAAGTCTGTCGTGCCGCCGCCAACGTCGCAGACCAGGATCTTCTGACCGGGCGACACCAGCCGATCCCACGACTGCGCATGCTTATCAATCCAGGCGTAAAACGCGGCCTGCGGTTCCTCAATCAGGACGACGCGGTTCAAGCCGGCCTGTCGAGCGGCCTTCACGGTCAACTCGCGCGCCACTTCATCGAACGAGGCAGGGAGCGTCAGCACGAAGTCCTGTTCAGCCAGCGGATGCCCGGCAAACTTCGCGTCCCACGCCTCGCGGAAATGCAGCAGATACCGGGCACTGACCGTGACGGGCGACAACCGAGCGACGTCTTCGGCCCCCTGCCACGGCAACAGCTCGGCCGTGCGATCGACTCCGTTGTGACAGAGCCAAGACTTGGCCGAGGCGATCATCCGGCCCGGCACCAAAGTCCCATGATCCCGCGCGAAATGACCGACGAAGTACCCCGCGTCCGAAGTTTGCCACGGCAGACGGATCGATCCGGCGGGAAACTCGCCACTCGCCGGCTGGTAGTGAAACGACGGCAGCGTGTCGCGGGCTTCGATCTGTCCCGGCGCGACGACCTGCGGGACGGCGAACGTGTGGATGCGCCGCGGCTGCTCGTCGGTGTCGACATACGCCATCGCGGAGTTCGTCGTCCCCAGGTCGAGTCCCACAACAAAGCGGCTGGGTGCGGGAGAAGTCTGGTCGGTGCTGATCATCGTGTGTTGATTTTCTTCGCGATGCCGTGGCATCACATGTCATCAGGCTAAGCGGCGCGGCGGGCGTTTATTCGCTCGCGGTTCAATGATCCGGGTCGGTACTATACGCCCCGTCCGAGGCTGTGAACAATTGACGTGGGATAAGCTTCCAGCTTGTCGTTTCCGTCCAGAAACGTGACAAGCTGGAAGCTTATCCCACGAGCGATCAAAGCCTCGCCATGTGGCTCTTCAAAGCACTCTCCTTGTCGTACGTGGGGACGCCGATGTTGATTCCGAATCGTTTCGTGCTGCTGTTCGTTCTGTCGTTCGGAATGTTGGCCGTCTCCAGCGCGACAATCTCCCGCGTTGCGGCTGATGAACCCCGGATGAAGCTGACGGGTCAGGTGATCGATGCCGGCACGCAACGACCGGTCGCGGCCCGGATCTACA
>JAYTIB010000328.1:0-13340 GCA_043732205.1 Schlesneria sp.
GGCTTTCGCCATCTCTTTTTTCTGTTCAGCGAGGGCGCGTTTGTAGTCGATCGGCATGACCTTCACGAAGCGGGGGAGTTCGTCGTCCCAGTTTTGCAGCAGGCCCGCCGCCACGGTTGAGCCGGTGTGTTTGTGATGCTTGGCGATGAGCGACTTCAGGGTGGAGACGTCTTCGAGGTCGGTGACTTTCTCCAGTTCGACCATTTCCAGGTTGCAGTTGCCCAGCAGTTGGTCGTGCGGGTCGTGGACGAAGGCCGCTCCGCCCGACATGCCCGCGGCGAAGTTGCGGCCGGTGGGGCCGAGGATCACCGCGCAGCCGCCGGTCATGTATTCCAGGCCGTGGTCGCCGACACCTTCCACGACACAGGCGGCTCCCGAGTTCCGGACGCAGAAGCGTTCGGCCGCACGACCACGGAAGAAGGCTTCCCCCTCCGTCGCGCCGTACAGCGCGACGTTGCCGATCAGCACGTTGTCCTCGGCGACGAACGTCGATGTCGCCGGGGGATAGACGATGATCCGTCCGCCGGACAGCCCCTTGCCGACGTAGTCGTTGGCATCTCCTTCCACTTCGATCGTCACGCCGTGAGCCAGCCACGCTCCCAGGCTCTGTCCGGCCGAGCCCTGGCAGCGGATGTGAATCGTGTCGTCAGGCAGACCCTTTTCACCCCACTTCTTCGACACTTCGTGACTGAGGATCGTTCCGAGTGCCCGGTCGATGTTTTGGACTTCGATGTTCAGACGGACCGGCTTCGCGCTCTCGATGGCGTCCTTCGCCGAGCGGATCAGTTCGTTGTCGAGCTGGTACTCGATGCCATGCTGCTGCGGGATCGTGCAGTAGGTCTGGACGTCCGCATGCGGCTTGGTTGCCGGCGTCAGGATCTTCGACAGATCGAGATGCTTCAGCTTCCAGTGGGTGACGCTGGTGTCGTATTCGAGCACGTCGCTGCGACCGACCATTTCGTTGATCGTGCGAAAGCCGAGCGACGCCATGATCTCACGCGCCTCTTCCGCCACCATGAACAGATAGTTGATGACATGCTCGGGCTGGCCGTTGAACATCTTGCGCAGTGCGGGGTCTTGCGTGGCGATGCCGACCGGGCAGGTGTTCAGATGACACTTGCGCATCATGATGCAGCCGAGCACGATCAGCGGCGCGGTGGCGAATCCGAACTCTTCGGCTCCCAGCAGACAGGCGATCACCACATCGCGACCGGTCTTCAACTGGCCGTCTGTTTCCAGGCGGACGCGGCTGCGCAGGTCGTTCAGGACCAGTGTCTGGTGCGTTTCGGCGATCCCCAGTTCCCACGGCATCCCGGCGTGCTTGATGCTCGTCAGCGGCGAGGCACCGGTGCCGCCGGAGTCACCCGAGATCAGGATCTTGTCGGCATGTCCCTTGGCCACACCGGCGGCGACCGTGCCGACGCCGACCTCGGACACCAGCTTCACGCTGACGCGCGCGGACGGGTTCGAGTTCTTCAAGTCGAAGATCAACTGCGCGAGGTCTTCGATGGAATAGATGTCGTGGTGCGGCGGCGGGCTGATCAGGCCGACTCCGGGCGTCGAATGCCGGGTGGCGGCGATGATCTTGTCGACCTTGTGACCGGGGAGTTCGCCCCCTTCACCGGGCTTGGCGCCCTGCGAGATCTTGATCTGCAGTTCATCGGCGTTCGTCAGATACCAGCTTGTCACGCCGAACCGACCGCTCGCGACCTGCTTGATCGCCGAGCGCTTCGAATCGCCATTCGACTCGGGCTTGAACCGCTTGTAGTCCTCGCCCCCTTCGCCCGTGTTGCTCTTGCCGCCGATGCGGTTCATGGCGATGGCGAGCGTTTCGTGGGCTTCGGCCGAGATCGAGCCGTAGCTCATCGCTCCCGTACAGAAGCGCTTCAAGATGGCCACGGCGGAATCGACTTCTTCGATCGGCACGGGGTTCAAGCCGGCCTTGAACTTGAGCATGCCGCGCAGATGGCATTCGCGCGTCGTCTGCTCGTTGACCAGCTTGGAGAATTCGCGGTACGCCTGCTTGTCCCCCTGACGCGCGGCCCTTTGGATGTTGGCGATGTTGTGCGGATTCCAAGCGTGCTTCTCGCCGCTGGACCGCCAGGCGAACAGCCCGAAGTTGGGCAACACCGGCAGGTTGTTGGATTGCCGCGAGGGATAGCCCAGTTCGTGGCGCCGCAGACCCTCTTCGCCGAGGATGTCGAAGCCGACGCCGCTGATCCGGCTGGCGGTTCCGCGGAAGCACTTGGTGATGACCTCGTCGCTGATGCCGACCGCTTCGAAGATCTGCGCCCCCTTGTAGCTTTGCAGCGTCGAGATGCCCATCTTGGCCATCACCTTCAGGATCCCCTGCTTGGTGGCCTTGCGGTAGGCGGCCGTGATTTGTTCGTGAGTCCAGTCGCCGGCGAGTTCCCCGTCGTCCTGCAATTGCCAGAGCGCCTCGAACGCCATGTACGGGTTCACGGCATCGGCCCCGTAGCCGGCCAACAGGCAGAAGTGATGCACCTCGCGCGCTTCGCCCGTTTCGACAATGATGCCGATCCGCGTGCGCTCTTCGTTCCGAACGAGATAGTGATGGACGGCCCCGGTCGCCAGCAGGGCGCTGACCGGCAGGCGGTTCGGGCTGGCGAGTCGGTCTGACAGGATCACCAGGCTGTAACCCTCTTCGGTCGCCTGGCTCGCTTCGCCACAGACACGGTCCAGCGCCCACTTCAGGCCGGCCGGTCCCTGCGACTTCGGGTAGGTGATGTCGATCGTCTTCGTGCGCCAACCGCGGTAGTTCAGGTGCTTGATCGCCGCCAGTTCCTCGTTGGTCAGGATCGGGTGCGGCACCGCCAGGCGATGGCACTGCGCCTCGGTGGATTCGAGCACGTTCCCTTCGGGACCGATGTAACACTCCAGCGACATGATGACCTCTTCCCGCGTGCTGTCGATCGCGGGGTTGGTCACCTGGGCGAACAGTTGCTTGAAGTAGTCGTACAACAGTCGCGGCTGGTCGCTCATGCAGGCCAGGGCGGTGTCGTCGCCCATCGAGCTGATCGGATCCTTCTTGGTGGTGATCATCGGGACGAGCATGAATTGCAGCGTTTCGGTGGTGTAACCGAACGACTGCATGTGCTGCAGCAGTTCGTGGTTCACCCGCCGTTCCGGCGCTTCGACCTCGGGGAGTTCGCTCAGTAAGAGCCGCTGGTTCTGCAACCATTGCTTGTAGGGTCGGCGGTTGGCGTAGTCCGCCTTCAATTCCTCGTCGGGGATCAGCCGGCCCTGCTGGAAGTCGACCAGGAACATCTTGCCGGGTTGCAACCGCCCCTTGATCTTCACGTTCGCCGGGTCGATGTCGAGCACACCGACTTCGCTGGCCATGATCACGCGGTCGTCGTGCGTCACGTAGTAGCGGCTGGGCCGCAGACCGTTGCGATCGAGCGTCGCGCCGATGACCGTTCCATCGGTGAACGACACCGACGCCGGGCCGTCCCACGGCTCTTGCAGCGCCGAGTGATACTCGTAGAACGCGCGTTTGTCTTCGGGCATCGAATCGTGGTTCTGCCACGCTTCGGGGACCATCATCATCACCGCTTCCGGCAGGCTGCGGCCGGACATGACGAGCATCTCGAGCGCGTTGTCGAAGTTGCCCGAGTCCGAGCAGTACGGTTCGATCAGCGGGAACAGCTTCTTCAGGTCGGCACCGAACAGGTCGCTCTTCATCATCCCCTGTCGCGCAAACATCCAGTTGCCGTTCCCGCGCACGGTGTTGATTTCGCCGTTGTGGGCCATGTAGCGCTGAGGATGCGCCCGGTCCCAACTCGGGAATGTGTTGGTCGAGAACCGGCTGTGGACCATCGCCAGGTGCGACGTGTAGTCGGGGTCTTGCAGATCGGGAAAGAACGGCATGACCTGCTCGGAGGTCAGCATTCCCTTGTAAATCAGCACCTTTGACGACAGCGAACAGATGTAGAACTGCAGCGCCTGCGGCAGCTTCCCCTCGCGGATCAGGTGGCTGGCCCGCTTGCGGATGACGAACAACTGCCGCTCAAACGTGTCCTGGTCCGATCCCGGCTTCGCGCTCACAAACAGTTGTTCGAAGGCGGGCATGGCCGCGCGCGCCGACGGGCCGATGTCGGCTCCGACCGGATCGTGCGGCACCTGACGCCAGCCGATCAGCGTCTGACCCTGCTCGGCGATCAACTTGTTGACGGTCTCTTTCGCGGTCTGGCGCTGGTCGGGATCAGTCGGCAGAAACACCAGTCCGACGCCGTACAGACCGGGGCTGGGCAGCGCGACGTTCAAATCTTTCTGGACTGCCTTCACGAGGAAGTCGTGAGGAATCGCCGTCAGAATCCCGGCTCCGTCGCCAGTGTTCGTTTCGCAGCCGCACGCGCCGCGGTGGGCCATGTGCTTCAGCATGCGCAGCGCATCGTCGACGATCTGACGTGACTTCTGGCCCTTGATGTGCGCGACAAAACCGACGCCGCACGAATCGTGCTCGTTGGCCGGGTCGTACAGACCGTGGGCCTTGGGCGTGCCGTCGGAGTGAAACAGTTCGGGACGTCGGGTGAAGAGTGGTTCAGAGGTCATGATCTTGGTCAACTTTGGATCGGGTGTTGGACGGTCAGGCGGCGTTTCTGTCAGGGGATTCATGGGTCGAATGCGACTGATGGGACCACAGCAACAAGACAATGATCGCGGCCGATTCTGCGATCATGAATCCCATTCCGTCTGATCCATCCCATTCATTCGCCGACACCGCCCAGTCATCATCGGCGGCAGCGGGGAACAAAGTCGTTTTCACTTGGGCACGGAGGGGAGTGCTGCGGCATCCGTGGCCAAAGTGATGGAGCCGGCGGCGTCATGCGGAGTGCCGGGTCGGGAGAACGTCTCCGGATCTTGGTGCAGCAATTCCAGAAAGCGGGTGATCGCCGTCGTGAACGGCTTCGTCCGCTTGTAGACGATGTCGAGGCGGCGGACCCACGCGACATCTTGCAGTTCGATGGCGACCAGCGAACCGATTTCCAATTCGCGGCGGACGGTCGCGATCGGCAACAGTCCGATCCCCGAGCCGACTTCCACCGCGCGCTTGATGTTCTCGATGTTGTCAAACGCATGGACCACGTTGACCGAGACCTTCGCCTGCTTCAGCCAGCGGTCGATTTCCTGCCGCATCCGCAGTTCCGCTGTGAACCCGACCAGCGACTCGCCATCAAGCTCGCTGGCCTGCAATGTCTTGCGACCGGCCAGTCGATGCTGCGGTGCCACGACCACCACAACGGATTGGTCCTGCCATCTCTCACAAATCAGATCGGCCCGGCGGGGTGCGAACGACATCAATCCCAAGTCCACTTCCTCGTTCGACACCCGCTCCAGAACTTCTTCCGGATGAAGGTACTGCAAATCCAATGCGGCATCGGGATAGAGCCGCTCGAACTCCTTCACGTAGCAATCGATCTGCAACAACCCGACCGAATAGATCGCGGCGACCCGGACCGGCCCGACGACCTTGTCGCGGCGCTGCAGGATCCGGTCTTCCAGCCGCCGGTAGTCGTCGAGCAGCTCGCGGCAACCGTCGTAATAGATTCTTCCTTCGGGAGTTAAATCCAAAGGCCGGACGGCGCGATTGAGCAGTTCGCATCCCAATTGTTCTTCGAGGGCCTTCACGATTTCGCTGGCGGCCGGCTGCGAAATGCCATGCGCTTTGGCCGCCTTGGAGAAGCTTCCGAGGCTGGCAATTTCGCAGAACAGCTCAAGATCGCGGAGGTTCATCGGATCGAAGATATCTGATTGAGAGATAGAGACGGTGGGACAGTATCGCCAAAAACGATGCGGATGGTACCGGCCGAGACTCGGGAAAGTCAACGACTCGCCACGGAAAATGGGGTCGCGGAAGGCAATCGCGTTGCCACTTCTTGGTTCTCAGTCAAATCAGTTGACGGCCAGTTCGGCGCGGGTCTCCCGACCCCGCCGAAACGCCTGACCGAAGGTCTCCGCTACGAGTTTCAACACAGACGGCCGAGAACTCGGGCATTCGGCAGGAAATGATCTACCCGTCGGACGGATTTCCAATCCGTCCGGCGTTGACGGACGGATTGGAAATCCGTCCTACGTCATTGGTGGTTGATCTCCCGCGGATTGTCGGGCTCCGTGGGTGTCGCTGGAATCAAACGCAGGCATCGCCCGGTTGACCCCGCCGGATTGGGGTCTTAGAGTTCTTCGTCATGACGATTCACCCACATCCTCGAATGTCTGGCGGCGACTCCACCTTGAATTCCCGTATCAATGACGGATCGGTCGTCCCTCCACAGATGACTCTCATGGCGAGATCGGGTCGCGATGGGTCGGGGTCGCGCAAACCGACGCCCCCCGGCGGGAGTTCCAAACGCCCCGAACGGGGTCAGTCGACGAACCTGTTCTGGTTCCTGATGATCGCGCTGGTGCTCGGCATTATCGCGTTCGGGTTCTCCACCAGTTGGCGTCCCGAGTCGATGACGTACAGCGATTTCAAGTCGCGGATCTCCAATGCAACGCTGGGGCCCACGAACGTTTACGAGCTGACGATCGGATTGAAGGGGATCACCTTTCAGGATGCGCCCAAGTCGGCGTCGTCCGGCAAATCGCCGAAGCAGTACACGGTCTCGGTGGTCGGCATGCAGGGGCAGAACGAGGCGAAGCTGACCGACTTGCTGGATGAAGCCAAGATCCAGTGGAAGTACGAAGAAGCGCAGTCCCCCTGGCGCGACATTCTGTTCCTCTCGATCTTCACGCTGCTGTGCCTGGGATTTTTGTTTGTCGCGTTGCGGCGCATGGGCGGGCCGGGTTCGGCGATCGCGTTCAGCCGCAGCCGCGGAAAGCTGTATCTCCAGGAAGAGCTCGGCATCACCTTCAACGATGTCGCCGGCATTGATGAGGCGGTCGAGGAACTGCGTGAGATCGTCGAGTTTCTCCGCACTCCGGCGAAATACCAGGCGCTCGGCGGACGCATTCCGCGCGGCGTGCTGTTGGTCGGCCCGCCGGGAACCGGTAAGACGCTGCTGGCCAAGGCGGTCGCGGGCGAGGCGGGCGTGCCCTTCTTCGGGCTGTCCGGATCGGACTTCGTCGAGTTGTTCGTCGGCGTCGGCGCGGCGCGCGTCCGCGACATGTTTCAACAGGCGGGACAGCGTTCTCCGGCCATCATCTTCATCGACGAACTGGATGCGATCGGCAAGGTCCGCAGCCACGGATCGCCGGGTGGTGGCGAAGAACGCGACCAGACACTGAATGCCCTGCTGGTCGAAATGGACGGCTTCAGTTCGGACCAGAGCGTCATCGTGCTGGGGGCGACCAATCGTCCGGAGACACTCGATCCGGCGCTGATGCGTCCCGGTCGGTTCGACCGGCACATCCTGGTCGACCGGCCCGACATCCGGGGGCGCGAGGCCATTCTGAAAGTTCACTCCGCCAAGGTGAAGATGGACGACAGCGTGAACCTGAAGCACATCGCCAAGTTGACGGTCGGCTTCGTCGGTGCGGATCTGGCGAACCTGGTCAACGAGGCGGCGCTGCTGGCGGCCCGGAACAACAAGAAAGCGGTCACGAGAGAGGAGTTTGAAGAGGGGTTTGACCGGGTCGTGGCGGGGCTGGAAAAGACCGCGCGCGTCATGCCCGAAGAAGTCAAACAGCGCGTGGCCTGGCACGAAGTCGGGCACACTCTGGTGGCCTGTTCGCTGCCGCATGTCGATCCCGTTCACAAGGTCTCGATCATCCCGCGCGGGTTGGGTGCGCTCGGCTACACCCTGCATCGGCCGGAAGAAGACCGCCAATTGATGACGAAGACCGAGTTGTTCAATCGGATTTGCGTGCTGCTGGGAGGCATCGCGGCGGAGGACGTCATCTATCAGGAATGCTCCACGGGGGCCTCGAACGATCTGCAGCGCGCGACCGACATGGCCCGCCGGATGGTCACCGAGTTTGGCATGAGTCCCAAGCTGGGCCGCGTGCATTACAGCGAATCCCGCAGCAGTCCGTTCATGGCGGGCGGCGGAGGGACTTCGGACTATTCGCACAGCGAAGAGACGATCCGCGAGATCGATCTGGAAGTGAGGCGGATCATCGATTCGGCCTACGACATCGCGAACGAGATCCTGTCGACGCGCCGGCCGGTGATGGAGCATCTGACCCGCGAACTGCTCGAACGCGAAACGATCGAAGCCCCGACGCTCCAGGCGATCCTCGACCAATACAAGACCGGCCTGCAGATCAAACCGGGAACGTATGTCGAACCGATCGCCTCGCCCACGCCCACACCAGACGCGGAACCGCGCGACGCCGGCAGCCACGGTGACTCAGCCCACACCGGTTGACCACACCAATCCGAAGAGCGTGTGAATCTTTCAAGTTCAATGGCGGTCCGCCACAAGATGTAGCGTTGGCTTTAGCCGACGCGGTACGACATTTTGCGTGGGTTGAGACCCACGCCACAAAGACGCACAAGCTCGAAGCGTCAGCGAGGGAGTCAACCTGTGGCGGCTGTTTTGAAGTCGCGTTTGTGCTGTTTCGTAGCTGAATTCGCAAGAATGCAGATCGAGGAATCGAACCGAAAACGGCTGAATTCTTGCGAATTCAGCTACGTCCACGAAGACATCGGAACGACAAAAGGCGGCGGCTGGCATCGCGTCAGCCGGGTTCGCCACGCCGTCGTAACACTGACGCGACAAGCCGCTGCATCCACCGCAGATCGTCCGGTTGGACGAATGACATCCAGCCGAGCAGCATGATCCAGTGGAACAGGAACAGGTGCATGGCGTAGTCGCACGACAAGTGGAACACCAGCACCAGCACCAGCGCGATTCGGCGGGTTGGTGCGAACCAGATCAGGACGGGAATCGCGAACTCCAGAGCCATCGTCGACCACGTCAGACCGCGGATGATCCACGGTGTCTGAACGATGAACGACGGGATCGGAAACCGTCCCCAGTACTCATCCAGCCGAGTGACGTAGTAGAGCGCCGTGCCGTCGCGCCAGGGGGCGCCGAGCAGCTTGCTCCACGCCGACGAGAAGTACAGCATCGTCATTTCGAGCTGCAACAGCCGAACGGCCCAGCCATCCGCGGCGGTCGGCAAAAATGGTGATCCGGTGCGAGTGCGCAGCAGGCTGTCCATCGACCACGCGGTTCCCAGCGGCATGAAGATCAACAGGAAGCCGACGATGCGGAACAGCGTGTCCTCCCCCTCAAACACCAGGCTGTTGCGGTGCTGGAACGAGACCAGCCAGACGAAACAGCACGCGGCCTGCAGGCGCGGCTTCCATCCGATCAGCAGGGCGAGAAGTTGAGCGACGAACAGACAGTAGACAACACGCAGCGTTGTCGGATCACCGGGCAGAATCTGAAACAGCGTCAGGCAGCGGGCATCGATTATCCGCCGCGATGCCGCCAGCGTCAGGACACCGTCGTCGGAAAACCAACGGTCGAGACCGGGCCACCAGCAGAGCACGTTCACCAGCATCAATCCCGCGTAGCCGATCCGCAACGCGGCGACTGTGCGGACGTCGATCGGCGCGTGAAAGAACTCACGCGCCGAGTCGCGCCATTCGGTCAACACGGCTGACGATGATCGGATCGGGGACGTCATCGATAGACCAGCATAAAGAACACGCGCTCCTGGTCGAACGGGGCGGGGTCGGTTGTCGGCGGCCAGATGTCACCCGGTGGCGGAATGTCTCCCGACCGGATCGACAACTCGATCCGTTCGGGCGGCCGGTCCGGACTTTCACGGCGGACCAGCGATAGGGCGAACCCAGTCCACGCTGCGCTGTTTTCAATCTCCGCGATCTTTTCGAGGAACTCCGACTCGCGATGGCCGACGAATCTCTGCCACGCGGTTTGGGAGCGCCAGTCGGGTGAGTTCCAGACGCGGTGCGATCCGTCCGCGTAGAACATGTCGGCCCGCAGCCGGTGATTGATGCTGTCGGGAATCGGAGCGAACAGGCCCCACGTCCCCTGCCAGAGACCGGTGGTGTTGAGCAGTGGGCGCATCAGTTGCCGGACCGGCTCCGGAGTACACGGCAGAGTGTCGAGCGCGAACAGCGTCACCACGATCGCGATGAACCCATCGACCAACCGCCGCCGGAATCGGGACGGTTGAGAATCGGGCTGGTCTGTGGCAGCAGGTGTCATGGGACAACACTCAACTCACGGGAGATCGCATCGCAGTCGGATCAGTCCGGTTTGGCGGGCACTCTACCAAATCGAGACGACCGATGACCCGATGGCAGCGGCTTGACCGTCACGGCGCGCGACCTGTATCGTGTCGCCCCGCTCCCATTGAATTGTCCCAGTCCTCAGAGGTGCCTCATGAAATCCGTTTCATTCCGTCAGCCCACCGCGTGGCTGTTCACTGTGCTGGCCGCCTGTTTCCTGGGGTGTGACGCGAGTGTTCCGAACAAGAAGTCCACGCCGGCCGGCCCGGCTTTGACGACGGTCAAGCCTGCCGGAGCCGTCAAACGCATCGTCATTCTCACCAATGGAGATTCGCCGTACTGGGATGCGTGCCGCGCAGGACTGAATGCGGCCGGCAGTGAGTTGAAGCTGGTGGACGACGGATTGAAGGCGGTGCTCGATGTGAACGACGGCACGCCGCAGGGCCAGTTGCAGAAGCTGCAACAGTACGGCACCCAGAGTGACATCGCCGCTGTCGGAGTCTCCGCGATCGACGCGAACAATGCGGCGGTCGCCGATGAATTGCGCTCGTTGCAGAAGAAGGGAATCAAGGTTCTGACCATCGACTCGGACTTGGACCGCGCCAAGTTCTCGGATGCCCGGTTCGCCTTCATCGGCACCGACAACCTGACGGGCGGCAAGGTGCTCGGGAAGTGCGCGAAGGGGCTGCGGCCCGACGGTGGCGAGTACGTCACGTTCGTCGGTCGAACCGGGGCGCAGAACGCGATTGAACGAATCGGCGGATTTGCCGACGGGGCGGGCAAGACGTTTGTCTCGAAGGACACGATGGCCGACGACACCAACAAGGCGGCCGCGCGCGAAAACGTCCGCAATGCGATCCGCAATCACGCGGGTCTGAACGTGCTCGTCGGCATCTGGTCCTACAACGCTCCGGCGATCGTCGACGTGGTGAAAGAGGTGGACCGCCGCAAGGACTTCACCGTCGTTGTCTTCGATGCCGAACCGGATGCCATCACCGCGATGAAGGATGGCCAGATTGACGCGATGGTCGTCCAGAACCCGTTCGACATGGGCTATCAGGGAGTCCGGCTGCTGCAGGCGCTGATCAAGGACGACAACGAGACTGTCGCCAAGATGCTGCCCAATCACGGAGAAAAAGGCGGCGACGTCTACGACACCGGCCTGAAGGTCGTCGTTCCGAATGTCGATTCACCCCTGACGATCGACCAATTCGACAAGAGTGTCGAGTTCCTCGATCTCGCGACGTTCCAGAAATGGATGGCCAAGTACGGGTTGACCGGTTCGTGATCGGAGCGGCATGCCGTAGGACGGTTTTTCAAACCGTCCGGCTCTGAGAGGCTGTCCGAAACGCCGCCGACCCCTTCTCGGATAGCCTCTGAAAATTCGGTGGACCGACGGTTTGAAAAACCGTCCCACGCCATTCCGCTGAAGTGTTACCGCACTCCAAACCCGGATTCCGTCGATGACCGATCCCGCTTCCTCCGCCAGTCGTTTCTGGCGACGGCATGAATTCGCGCTGCTGATGGCGGTGTTTGTGGTCCTGATCCTGACTACGCTCGTCGACAAGAACCACAACTACCTCACGCAATGGCGGCAAAGCTCGATCAACCTCTCCCGGCAGACGGCGCTGTTGTCGTTGTATGCGCTCGGTGCCGCGGTGGTCATCATCGTCGGGGGGATCGATCTTTCAACAGGAGCCGTGGTGGCGTTCAGCGGGACGATCTGCGCCACGCTCATGCTGTTGCTCGCACCCGAAGCGGTGGAACACTCCGAACCGGTCGGCTCGGTGGTGATTGCCATCGCGATCACGGGCACACTGCTGGCCGGTCTGCTGATTGGCAGCCTGCATGCGTGGCTGATCACCGAGGTCGGGCTGCCGCCATTCGTGGCCACGTTGGGAACGCTGGTCGGTCTGCGGAGTCTCAGCCGCGCGATCATCGAATCCGTGACGCACTCCGTGCTCGGCGGTGCCAAGACGCAGATCAACATCGCCGACAAGTCGTTCCGCGACCTGTGTGGCGCGGCGGCCGACACCACCTGGCATCTGGTGGTGCTCGTCCTTGTCGTGGGGCTGCTGCTGTGGCTGCTGCTCGGTAAGACCGTCACCGGGCGGCACATGTATGCGCTGGGTGGCAACGAACAGGCGGCCCGGCTGAGCGGAATTCAGACCAACCGGTTGAAGTGGCTGGCCTATTGCATCAGCGCGGTCCTGTCGTCGCTGGCGGGGATCTTGTATGTCGGGCAGCTCAGTGTTGCCGATCCCCAAACGTCGGGTCGCGGCTATGAGTTGAACGCGATCGCCGCCGCGGTCGTCGGCGGTTGCAGCCTGCAAGGGGGTGTGGGAACGATCCCCGGCACGCTGCTCGGCTCGCTGTTTTTGCGGGTCGTCATCGACGGCGTGGCGAACGTCATCAAGACGGGGGCCGACGTTTACGAGGGCTTGATCGTCGGCGTCCTGGTGGTCTTCGCGGTGACCTTCACCCGATCGTCGACCGAAGCATCCGCACCGCGACGCTTGTTTGCCGGAGCGCTCGGTTGGGTGACGGTCCTCAACCTGACGCTGCTGGCCGGCACCATGATGGCGCTCCTCGGGGCGAAGTTGATCGAAGGTCGCACGCAGATGGATGCGGTCTGGCAGGCCGGTCTGGCTGCGGCCGCCACGTTGTCGCTGCTGCTGATCATTCGCACCGGTTGGCCGACCATCACGAAGCGCCGGTTCGGTGCCGCGTGGGCGGGCCTGGTGATCGTCGCCGCTGTCGGCTGCGACGTGGCCTATCCCCGCGTGCAACGCCGGTCGGCCCAGTCCGCCGTTGAGGCCTTGGGGGGACGGATTGAGCAGGGCGATGACGGAATCGTCGTCGACCTGAACGGCACGATCTGTGACGACGCGGCCTTCAAGCGAATCGTCCCCCGGTTGAAGCACTTCGAGAATCTCAGCGAACTCCGTCTGCGCGACACCCGCATCACCGACGCGGGACTGGACGCCATCCGCAGGACATGGGACACCGCCAGTCCGCTGAAGCGCCTGGATGCCACCGGCAGCAAGATCACCGAGGGTGGGCTGGTCCGCTTGAAGCAGTCGCAAGCCAACTTGGAAACCGTGCCCTGACGTGCGACCAAGAGCCGTTCCAAGAATTGCGCCGTGTTTCCGTCCCGTCGGCGGAGCGACGG
>JAYTIB010000329.1:0-5205 GCA_043732205.1 Schlesneria sp.
CTGAATCTTGATGCGGACGGTGTGACCTGGCTGAAGAACTCAGATTTGTTGTTCGGTTATCTCGGCGAGCGGACACACAAGCCGCCGGAGTTCATCAACCCGTCTGCCGAGTTTCACTCTCACCCCAAGGGGGAAGTGTTCGCCTACCTGCCTCGCATCGTGACGGAATACGCGGCCGTGGAAGTTCTGCCGCACGAACCGCCGCTCGCGGGGCACTACTACGCTTGCGAAGTCCCGACGAACGGCGACGGCGGCAAGCTCTCCCAACTGGTGGACCGATTCAGTCCCGAGACCGACATCGACCGTGACTTGATTCTCGCCGCGTTCGTGACTCCGTTTTGGGGCGGACGTGGAGGAACGCGGCCGGCGTTCTGTCTCACGTCGGATGCGGGGCGTGGATGCGGCAAATCGACGCTGGCCGCGTGCATCGGGGATCTTGCTGGCGGTTCCGTGGAACTGTCCAACGGCGAAGACATCACGCTTGTGAAATCACGCCTCTTGTCACCGGAAGGCGTCACGAAGCGAATCGCACTTCTCGACAACGTGAAATCACTGAAGTTCTCTTGGGCGGAACTGGAAGCACTCATCACGTCGCCCGTCATCAGCGGCAAACGGCTGTACGTTGGGGAGGCGTCCCGGCCGAACAATCTCGCATTCATCATCACGCTGAACGGCGTGAGTCTCGCGACGGACCTTGCCCAACGATGCGTCATCATCAAGCTGCGGAAACCCGACTTCGCCGGGACGTGGGCTGAAGAGACTCGGCAGTTCATCGCGTCCCATCGTCGCGAACTTGTGGCCGATGCCCTCGCGTTCCTTCGCGAACCCGCGTTGCCGATGGAACGGTTCTCGCGTTGGGCGGACTGGGAACGGGACGTTCTGGCCCGACTGCCCGAACCGGCCGAAGCTCAAACCATCATCCGCGAACGGCAGGCCGTGGCCGATGTCGAACGCGAAGAGGCGGACTTGATCGAAGAGTTTTTTTCCGCACGGTTGGCCGAACTCGGGTACGCGACGAACACGGATCGAATCTTCATTCCAACGGGAGTCGCTGCCAAGTGGCTTGAGTCAGCGACGAATGATCGAACGACCGTGACCAAAGCGTCCCGCTCAATTCGACAGAAGATCGACGAAGGGCAATTCAAGCGGCTGATGGAATGCCCAAATCGGCATCACGGGCGGGGATTCGAGTGGTGGGGAGTGAATGCAACCGGGAATTCAGACCTTCGCACGGACATCGAACACCAAATTGAGATTTACCAAAAGCAATCACGCAATTTTCGAGGGAACTCATTCGAGTGACACATGGGACACATGGGACGCTTTTCACCCATTCCTTTGTCTACGTTCAATCAATCAATTCCTATGGGGAATAACAATAGGGCAGAAGCGTCCCAAGCGTCCCATCTGGCGGAACGTGATTTTGATTTAGGCAGAAATTGATGCGAGCAACAAAAATGACCGTCGAGAATTGCCAGCTTGCCCTGGATGCGATCACGCTCGCCCGAGCTGGCGTACTGGCCGAAGCTCACCGGGGAATAATTCTCTGGCTGGGAAACTCAGTCGCATTCTCGACGGGAATTATTGAACCGGGAATTTCCGCTTCGCTCAGGCTGAATTATTGGATCGACGGAAATTGCTGTGACCAGCATTTCGCGATGCGGGTTTGCCAGCCGGATTATCGGCGATGGGGTTTCGTCTGCCCCTGCAACCACCGTCGACTGGTGAACCACCTCTACCCCATCCACGGCGAATTCGTCTGCCGTCACTGCGGACAACTCGGATTCGAATCCCAGAAGCTATCACACGCACGCTGGCGAGCGACGCGGCGACTTTTGGCCGTGGGCATTGCTGGATTGCGGGACGGGGATCTGATCGCTTTGGCCCGCTTGGGCGAGCGACCTAAGCCGGTGAGTCCGCAACCCGTCATTGTGGTCATTGACCAGCAAGGCACACTGCCAACGGATCATCAATCTGACGCGACGGGATTGGAGGTGAAGGAACCCCAGTGAGGAAAGTCCCTGATTTGAAGTCCCGTTTGCTCAACTGATCGAAGTCGAACCCGGCGACGGGTGGAACGTTCCATCCAGAATCCGACCGGCGATGTCTGAAAACCACAACCGAAAGAGGAAACCCAGGTCACTCGTTGAATCAATTCGCTCCCGCTTCGCAGGGCGTCAAATCGACGCCGATTCGCAGTACGCGAAGCTCGTGTCAGATTCTGCCGCCGGACGCGATAGCGACCCCGCCACGTTGGCCAGTGTGCTCACTGCCACTGACCGAACGATGGAACAATTCATCGGCGACGTTGAACGGATCGAACGCCGCGCGGCGGCTCGCATGAAGCTGTCAGAAGTCGAGAAGCTCAAGCCCGCGTGCGGGGCTGCAAGCAAGGAATCGCGGGCGGCTTCTGAGGCCGTGGATGCGGCCCGCGAACAGGCCCGCAAGATCGTCGATGATGCCCTTGAAATCCTTCGCCAAAAATCCGACGCGGCCGGTTCGCTCAGTCAGCAGATTCGCGATTTGGAAACGGAAGCATCTGAAGCTCTGGCGGCGACTGTCGATCCTGCCTTGCAAGCTGAGATCGACCAGCTTGAGGCCCAAGCCCGCGATATCCGGGAGCGGCAAGCCCCTGTTGGCCGTTCTGCCGGATGCGATGCAAGCGAAGCGATGATGAGTCACCAACGGGCGGGTGATGAGGTCGCAAAGTTAGAGGAGCGAAATGAGGAGCTACGGCTTCAGCAACTCGCCTGAAATATCGCTCACCATGTTGGTGTGCGATCAAGTTTAATTACTTTGGAAAAGGTTCACGAAAATGACAATTGCAAAACGCGGATTCACTCTGGGGAACAACGGGGAAAACCCGTTCGGCATCGCAACTGTCGGCAGCGATCAACCGCCGAGCGATACCGACCGAATTGTGGAATTCGTCAATCGGCTGTTGGCGAATTACGGTCAACGGCAAGTCCCGCCCGGACTCAAGGGGGCGGAATTGCTCAATGAACTCGACAGGATTGTTTCCGGGATTGAATCGACCGTGGTCACGCCGATGGCAAAGGCGGCGATGGCAAACCGGAATCGCAAGGCATTTGCCCCGCGAATTCCGACTGATGATGAAGTTGCCGCCAGACTCCGGGCGAAGGGCATCGACCCGAAGTACATGCCGCGCTCTGGCCGATGAAAATTGCCGCCGACGTTCGGGCCGGGTTTTCCATTTTCCCGGTTTGTTACCGGGCGTCGGCGGCCTTTCTGGTTGACGGCATCGGGCCGAATAGCCGATAAGGGTTTCACCTAAAAGCCCGCCAGTGTCTTCAATCTGGCATGCGTTGCACTTGGAAACCTAGAACCCTCTTGGAAAGCGAAAGTCCGTCCCTTTGCGACTGTGACAGGACGCCACGTTTCGACGTGGCTGAAACCGTGAGGACTGCGGGCGGTTCCAAGCCGCCCTAGGGCAGTCGTGAAGGGGCGGGCTTACTTTTGCCTCACTCTTGAGGCAGGGGAAGGCAGCATCATGGCAGTCCGCAAAAAGGCTTGGACGCATCAACTGAAGCGGCAAGTCGAATCTCTCGGCGACGACAAGGCAGCGTGGTACGTCTCTTGGCATGACCCGGCTGGCAAGCTGCGAACGAAGTCGTGCGGGGCGGGGAAGCAAGGGAAGTCGGCGGCGAACCGACTGGCCGACACGACGCATTCGCAGCTTGTGACCGGAACGTATTCGGCGAACGAGCGGGCGACGTGGGACCAGTATTTCGTACGATACACCGCTCACATTGAAAGCCGTTTCGACGCTCCGTCACGCAAGGCGGCGATGCTCTCGATTCGGACGTTCATTCGCATCGCGAAGCCCAAGTTGATGAAGTCGATCGACACGGCGAAGATTGACGAGTTCATCGGCAAGCGTCGGAAGGAAACTGGCAACCGCAAGTCGGCGGACGGGAAGCCGCTCACCGTTTCACTTGCGACCGTCAACCGCGAGTTGCGATACACCAAGGCGGCTCTGCGACTGGCGGCGGACTGGGACTTCATCGACAAGGTTCCGAGGATGCGGTTCTTGAAGCCACAACAGAAGCTCCCGACCTACGTCACGCCTGAACACTTCGCGGCAATGTTCCAAGCCTGCGAAGTCGCGACCATGCCGAGCGACATCCCGAACGTGTCGCCCGTCGATTGGTGGCGTGGGTTGCTCGTGCTGCTCTACATGACGGGCTGGCGAATCGGGCAGACGTTGAAGCTGAAGAGTGAGGACATCGACGTTGAGGCGGCAACCGCTCTCACCCGAGCGGACTCTAACAAGGGGCGACGCGACCAGTTGATTCCACTTCACCCGCTCGCCATCGAACACTTGCGACCGTTGGCGGCAAGTTTCGATTCTCGTGTCTTCCCGTGGAACCATGACAACCGAACGCTCTGGTCAGAGTTCGCACGCATCCAAGAGGCGGCAACACTGGTGGACGGCTCACCAATGCCCAAGGGCGGGAAGAATGGCGGATGGTACGGATTCCACGATCTTCGCCGTGGCTTCGCGACCGCCAACGCGGCTTCAATGAACTTGTTCGAGTTGCAGGGCTTGATGCAACACAAGTCGCTCGAAACGACCAAGGGCTACGTCAGCATGGCGGGACAGTTGAACAAGGCGGTTCAACGGCTGTTCGTCCCGACACTCCCTCGCATCGGGGAAACGGGCTGAAATCGGGCGTCCACATGGAACAGACATGGAACGCCCGAAAACCAGTCTCGACGAATCGACGCAAGTCGTTTTGTGGTAAATGGGACCGCTCGGACTTGAACCGAGAACCAAAGGATTATGAGTCCTCTGCTCTAACCGATTGAGCTACGGTCCCGAAGCCTGTATTCCGGCACTTTCCTGCGGTCGTCTGAAAGCGGGTTGGCGGGCCGCAATCGCTTTCTACAACCCTCCCGTTTCCGCACCTGGTCCACGGCCGGGGCAAACCCTGCGAGCCACCACGCCCAACACACCGGACAACGAATTCCTGTTGAAGGCTCACCTGGCTGGTGTTTTGGTGAAAAAGATCGGTGGCACGTTGCACACTTCGGCGGCTGGGGCGACCCCGGGGACGCGCCGGCGAAGTATCTCCGCGTACTGGATGAACTGCAAGCCGGACAGGAACCGTCGCAGGAAGGCCAATCCTCGTGGACAATGCGGGAAGCGGGCCATGAACTCTTGGTTTCAAAGTCCCTTGTTGA
>JAYTIB010000330.1:0-1907 GCA_043732205.1 Schlesneria sp.
CATGAAGATGTAAGAAGCAAGGGGCGTCTCCAAGGACTTCGGTATATTCTTCGAGTGTGTGAAAGCGAAGAACGTCGAACTCCAAAGGAGACAGCCCCATGCCAATGGAACATTTTATCGCCATGGACACTCACTGCCAAACCACCGAGATCTGCGTGAAGACGCGGGCCAATGGGCCCGGCCGCAAATGGCATGTCGCCACGACGATCCCGGCGTTGCGTGAGGTGATCGGTTCGATCAAGAAGCCGCGGCATCTGGCGTTCGAGGAAGGGCCGCTGGCATCGTGGCTGTACCGCAACCTCAAAGGGGATGCCGATAAGATCACCGTGTGCGATCCGCGCAAGAACGCCTGGATCGCCAAGGGCGGCGACAAGTGTGACCCGATCGACGCGAACAAGCTCGCGGACCTGCTGGCCGGTGGATTCCTCAAGGCGGTGCATCACAGCGACGAGGTGGGCCGCGACGTGTTCAAGCAACTCGTCGGCGCGTATCACGAGCGTGTGAGCCACCGGGTGGCGGAGTCCAACAAGGTGATCGGCGCGCTTCGTCGCTGGGGCATCGTGGTGCGCGAGAGCGCCTTCAAGGACAAATCCGACCGCAAGGAGCTGCTGGCGAGGTTGCCGGAGGGGCCGGAACTGGCGCCGACGCATCTGGCCCTGAAGTTGTTGATGGAAGGCTACGACCAGGCGGTGAAGCAGGAGAAAAGCCTCCGGCAAGAACTGACCAGGCTGGCGCAGAATGAGGAAGTGATCGTTCGACTGACGGAACTGCCGGGGATCGCCTGGGTTCGTGCCGCGACGTTTTACGTCTATCTCGACACGCCCTTTCGGTTCCGCAGCAAGCAGGCGCTGTGGAAGTACCTGGGGATCGGACTGGTGCGGCATACCTCCGGAGACGGCCCGGAATATCTGAGTGTGAACCAGGCGGCCAACCGGACGCTCAAGTCGACGATCCTGGGCGCCGCGGAGTCGGCGATCAATCAGGGGGACAACCCTTTCGCGGAACAACACCGCAGATGGAAGGACAATGGCCTTTCGCCCCGCAACGCCCGCCGCAACGTGGCCCGGAGCCTCGCGGCGGTGATGTGGGGCATGTGGAAAAACGGCGGCGTCTACGACCCGAAGCAGGTCAATGCAAAGGCGTCTGAAAAGAAGGTTGAGTCGAACGGAAGTCGGTTGTGACCGCTGATACAGGCGTGGCCGCGCAGTCCCACGGGTGCCATTGGACGCCGTGCGGTCGAGAGATCGACCGCCGACAGTCCCCCGGCATGAATGGACGCGCGGCACACGCATATTCATGCGTGTTCAAGCTACGCCCCCGGATCTTCATGGACCTCCATCGAGCGAGAGTCCCCGACAGGTGCCTGGGCGACGATCCGACTTTTTTCCGGAGATCGATCGCCCGACTGATTGAAGATCGGTAGCGGTCGACGAAGCAGCCCGCTTTCGCGACGCGATCCCTCAGAAGCCGGTGTTCGGCCCCGACGGAACCGCAGCCGCAGAGTACAACGAAAAGACGCCCCGAGAAGGTCAGCAAACAAAATATTCGGCGTCTGCGGAGAAAGTGTCTTGACTTCTCGCTTCTTACAGGTGACACCCCGAAGCGATGCCATCCGCCCTGGTTCCCGAGCCGACGACCCTGTCCCTGCTGGGGTTGGGAGCCATGGACTTGATGGCACGGCGGAGGAAGAGGCGTGTGAATGGGAATTGAGCCTTGGGATTGTGACCGCCATGCACGATGCACGCTGATGACTCATGAGTCCTTCCGGCTTCTTCCCCGGATGGGGGTCACGCGTTTCCATTCCTCGGCGACGGCCGTCGTGATCGTTGGTGTCACTGCTGTCCCGCATTCAGGGCAGCGGTCTGGGGTGGCCCGAAGATCGTAGCCGCACACCGAGCAGACCCCGA
>JAYTIB010000331.1:0-5189 GCA_043732205.1 Schlesneria sp.
TCAAACAGCCTGTGTGAAAACGTAGACGAGCACGAGCGATTGACCAACGTCGCCCACCAGGCCCGCGTGGTCATCGCGAGTCGGCATGTCGGGACTGACGCCTACATTCGCGCCGGGCCGTCACCTGGTTCGATGTGGAATGCCAGATCAACGAGTCGGTTCCCCGGCTTCAATCCGCCGCACTCGTGGGCAATTCTCCAAGCACCGTGTCAACTCATCCCGAGCCTCCGTGACAGCGCCAAGGTTGCCTTCCAACAACTACAACGCTCCACGAGGCTCGTTCGTTTGACACTCAAATGATCCGGACCGACGGTTCCGGGGACGCGGGGTATGGCATGACTCAGAGGCTATCCGAGAAGGGATCGGGAGTCTTTTTCATGCCGCACGACTCGCTCAAGAACGCTCAAATCGAGACTGTGCGGCATGAAAAAGACTCCCGACCCCCTCGCCAAGGCCCCATTCCCAAGGAGGCACCAAATGTCCGAGAGATTTTTTCCTTTTGCGATCATGCTTGCCATCTGCGGTGCCGTAGCCTTCGGCACGAACGATGTTCCAGATCATAGCCAGCAATTCACCTTCGTCGTTCCCGATTTCCGTGGAGTCAAGTTTCCGCAGGATCGCAACCGCATCTTGGGCCTCGCCAGAACGCACCAGCAACTGGTACTCCATTTGATGACCGAATTACGCGAATCGGAAGATCCCAATCAGAAAGCCTACATTGTCCAAGTGCTAGGCAGCTTTCATGCCACTGAAGCGACCGACCAACTGGTGGAGATCATCGACTTGAAATCACCGGACACGGAAGGCCAGATCCGCGCGCTTTGGGGTGATTATCCGGCGGTTGAAGCGCTGGTGACCTTTCATGCTTATGGGATCGGAAGCATCTTGCGTGCTCTGCCGACGGAAGCGAAACCGCTCCGGCGGCGATTGATGTTTGACGTCATCGAGCAGGTCGAGGGACCGAAGATCGGGAGGATGGTGTTCGACCGGCGCATCGAGCAGATTCAGAAGGACAATCAACGCAAGCCGCTGAAGGACTACGTGCCGTTTCTGGAGGAAATCAAGGCGCTGCAGGCCGCCAAGGCCGAGTTCGAGAAGCAGTTTCCATTGCCGCCACCGTGAGGACTTGCGCACGGTTCCGCTCTGGAATCGACTCATGCGATCTCACCAATGGCCCGTCGCCATTGTCCCTGCGATCCCGATTCGTCAATCGACCCTCGTCGCTGGCGCTGGCGATGTCACGCTGTCCAACCTGCGCATAGACATCCTATTTGGCGGGAACCGCGACGGGATCACCGGTGCCAGCACTCGCGAGGCGTTGGTCTTGTTCGCGTGCAGGGTGTTTCTCGCCGTCACCGTGTTCGCCGGGAAGTCGATCGTCAGGGCTTCGTCGGTGTTGGGGTTTGGTTCGTAGAACGGGGCTCCCGTGCTGGCCACCGTGACCCGGATGCGATGTCCCTTGTTGAAGACCTGGCTGAGCCAGCCGACGTCGAAGGCAACCTTGTAAACTTCGCCCGGCCGCATGAAGACCTCGCGCTCGTACCCGTCGCGGTATCGGGCGCGGCGGACATAGTCCATGATCAGGATCGACCGGCCGTCCGGATACACGTCGCTGACGCGCACGATGAAGTCGGTGTCTCTGGCGTCGGACGAGACGTACAACTCCGCCTGGACCTTGCCCGTCCATTCGATCGGTTCGGTCAGGACGGCGGTGGTGAAGGTCCGCACTTCGGGATGCGATTCAAACTCGCGCGCGTCTTTCGCACCGGGGAAGGCGATCGTCGGGATCGATGCGGGGCGACGAGGATCGGCCAACCACGTGACAGTGGCGTCGGCCGATTCGGGCGTCTTGGTGCTCAGAGTCTTGTCGGCATGCAGATGGTACGGCGTCGGCTTCGCGGCGATGGGCCAGTCGGTGGCCGTGCGCCATTCGTTGCCCGGCGCGCCGGTCTCGCCGAGGGCACCCATCACGTAATAACGGACCGTCGGTTCCCGCATCACGCCGTTGTCGATCCCCTTCAGGTGGTGATCGAACCAGCGCAGCATGTGGGCGTCCAGCGCGAACTTGGCGTTCTCGGGATACTCCATCTCGTTCGACTTGTTCGTCTCCTTGAACCGGCCGTGCAGCCACGGGCCGATCAGCAGTTGCTGGGTGCCGATCGAGTTCGGTCCACCACGATGCTGGCGACCGACGAAGCTGTCGACGGAGCCGACGCACATGAAGTCGTACCAGCTTCCGACTGTGAAGCAGGGGACGTTCATCTTGTCGAAGTAGCGGGTGCAGTCCTCATCGGCCCAGTAGCTGTCGTAGTTCGGATGTTGGAACCATTCGGCCATCAGTTCGCGGTTGTGCTCGGGGACCCGGGCGACCTTGTCCAGAGTTTTGAATCGTTCGGTTCGCGTGATGCCTCCGATGCGATAGCCTTCGTGAAACAGGCTCAGTCCGGTGTCGATCATGTACTGCGCGGCCAGATGCGGCGGCTGAGTCACCGCCAGAAAATTCTGGGCGAACCCGGCTTGAGAACTGCCGAACGTCCCGATCTTGCCCGTCGACCAACTTTGCTTGGCGAGCCATTCGACCAGGTCATAGCCGTCCTTCTGCTCGCCCCAGGCCAGATGCCGGTAGCCGCGCCACACTCCTTCCGACAACTGCGAACCGCGGAAGTTGGCGAGGACCGTCACATAGCCGCCACCGGCCAGCTTGGCGAACGACTTCCTGGTGTTGGGATCGTTGGCGTTGGCGTAGCGCTGTTCGAGAATCACGGGCCACGGTCCGTTGCCGGGAGGCGTGTAGATGTACGCCGACAGCTTCACGCCGTCGCGCATCGGAATCATCTCGTGCTTCTCCGTCACGCCGCCGAGATCCACCGGATCGGCCGCCTCAAGCGAACTCGACAACAGAAACACGATCAGCAGACATTCGCTCAATTTCAGGTCCACGGTCATGGCGTTCCCTTGGTCAGAATCTCGCAGCGTTTCCTCGCGTCGGGCGGGAGAGATGGTAATCATGGGGGCCGACCGAAGAAACTCAGCAGGCGGGGACTCGAATGAGGCACGGCGGGTTTGGCTCCATTGGTTTGATCGTGCTGATCGCGATCACTGCGCACGCCGCGGATGATGTTCCCCGCTTCGAGCACGACATCGCTCCGCTGTTCAAGCAGCACTGCGTGAAATGCCACGGACCGCTCAAGCAGGAGGGAAAGCTGAACCTGGCGGTGCCGGGTCTGCTGGTGCGCGGCGGCAAGTCAGGACCGGCCGTTGTTCCGCATGACACCGGCGCGAGCCTGATCTGGCGTCGAGTTTCCGTGGACGAAATGCCACCCGAGACGCCGTTGTCCGCCGCTGAGAAATCGCTGCTCCAGCGCTGGATCATCGCCGGCAAACCGGGATTGAAACGCGACGTCGGCGCGGACGACGCCGATCACTGGGCCTTTCGGAAACTGAGGTTTGTTCCACAGCCGTTTGTCGAACAGTTGGTGATCAACGATCGAAGCGCGAGTCACTCGCCGCTCGATGATTTCCTGATCGCGGACCTCAAACGAGATGGCCTCACGATCGCAGCGCAGGCCGACCGCGCGACGCTGATTCGGCGAGTCAGTTTCGATCTGACGGGACTCCCTCCCGATGTCGAGGCGATCACCGAGTTCCAAGCCGATCCGCGTCCCGATGCTTACGGGTGCATGGTCGATCGATACATGGCGTCGCCCCACTTTGGCGAACGGCTCGGGAAGATGTGGCTCGATGCGGCGGGCTACGCCGATTCGAACGGTTACTTCAGTGCCGACAGCGACCGTCCGCTCGCCTATCGTTACCGTGACTACGTGATCCGCGCCATCAACGACGATCGCCCGTTCGATCAGTTCGTGCGCGAGCAGATTGCCGGCGACGAGATCTCCGGTGTCTCCGCCAAGAACGGCGAGACGGCGGATTTCTCGCAAGCCACGCAACTTGATTCGTTGCGCCAAATCGAATTGTTGGAGGCGACGCATTACCTGCGCTGCGGTCAGGACGGTTCGGGCGAGAGCGACGGCAAGCCCGACGAAGTTCGCGTCGATCGGTACACCGTCTTGGAAACCGCCATACAGAACGTGTCGACCGGCCTGCTCGGCCTGACGATCCAATGTGCGAAGTGCCACGACCACAAGTTCGAACCGATGACACAGCGCGACTATTACCGCTTTCAATCGGTCCTCATTCCGGCCTTCCCGCCCGAGCAATGGGTCAATCCGAACGACCGCTTTGTGTATGCCAGCCGACCCGGTGAGTTTGAAGCATGGCAGGCTGCGGTCGCCGGGGTCGATGCCGATCTCAACCGGTTGTCGAACGAGATCACCGAGTGGGTCAAACAGCACCGGCCGCGCGGAAAGATCCTGTTCTCTGATGCGTTCGATGCCAAACCGGAAGCACTGTCGATGAAGTGGAGCAACACCGCGCCGGGCGATCTGGACGACCGGATGCATGGTCCGTACATCGCCACATCGAGAACGGGGGCGGGTGAGACGATCGTTCCCGAAGACAACCCCGGCTCGCGGCGGCGGTCGATCTATCTGCAACAGTAGCGGACTCAGGTTCACAGCCTGCTGCAAGTGTTTGATGCTCCGAGCATCGTCTTCAACAGCACGCGCCGTCCCCGCTCGACGATGCCGCTGCAATCACTCAGCCGGCTGAACTCCGACTTTGTCTTCGCCCGAGCCACACGCCTGACGGGTCGCTTGCAGACCGACTCCACCAGCGACTCGGTGCGGATTCAGAGGCTGTTTCTCCTCGCCACAGGACACGCCCCCACCGACGACGACATTTCAGCCGCCACGCGCTTCCTGCAAACGCAGACACACGAATACCTTGGCCAACCTAATCCCGCTGCCCGCGCGTGGACGGACCTGATCCAGATGCTGTTGATCGGTAACGCGGCGCTGTATGTCGACTGACGAGGAGGGGTCGGGTGTTCGGTTTTTCGGAATTGGCGGGCGGTCAGTCTCAATTGCAATGCGAGTCCGCTTCCCGCCAATTTCGAAAAACCGAACACCCGACCCCAAACCGTTTGTCAGTACGATTCGCGCGTCTGCAAAAAGACCGCCTTCTTTTCACCGGGCAGCGTGAAATCGAAGCCGCACCGCTGGAAGAACTCGTCCGACGACGTGATCGCCATCACCTCGAACACCCGTTTCGAGCGGGCCAACTCGACGCAC
>JAYTIB010000332.1:0-5185 GCA_043732205.1 Schlesneria sp.
GTTGAGTCCAAGTAGGATCGATCTTCAAGCCTCGCCCCGTCCGTGCGGCGTGTGAGAAGTGAGAAGTGATCAGTGCAAAGTGCAAAGTGAATTGATGGCCGCATCCTTGAACAGCGAGATCCCGATGACCGTCCCCGCCCCTCTCCCCGTCCCCGCCGATCCATCCGTCGAGCATGTGCTGGTCGTGCCGACGCTGTTGTTTCACGAACTCGGTTACTTCCAGGGTTTCAACGCGCGCGTCGAACGGTATCTCGACACGCTGCTCGATCCGGCCCACACGAGCTTCCGCCCCCGCAACGAGGTCGAAGAGGATCCGAGTTACAAGCAGTTGATCCCGTACTGCATTTTCATGCACGCGGGTCAGGTCTTTCACTACCGGCGCGGCAAGGCGGGCGGGGAGGGACGGCTGCACAGCAAACGGTCGATCGGGATCGGCGGACATATTTCCTCGACCGACAGCCTGCACGGGAACCGCCGGTATGACGAGGCGATGCACCGCGAAATCTCTGAGGAAGTGATTCTGGAGTCCGGGTTTAGCGATCACTGCGTCGGCCTGATCAACGACGACGAAACACCCGTCGGGCGCGTCCATCTGGGGATTGTTCACATTTTTGATCTGGACTCGGCAAAAGTTCTACCACGGGAAGAGTCGATCTTAGAGACAGGATTCGCACAACCCGCAGAGTTGCTCCAGGTGTGCGCCGAGTTCGAAACTTGGTCGCAGATTTGCCTGAAGCACCTCTTTGGACAGGGGTGAGGATTGTCGTCTTTCGCTCTGCGAAAGAACGTCCTTTCGCGGAGCGAAAGACGACACTTGTTGATGCGTCGCCCTTTGGACTTCCGGTTACGGACAGACCGAAACGGCGACCGGCGGACTATTTGGCGAATCGCTTATCAAAGGAGTGACCAGCGATGGACAAGCATTGGACTCGGCGGGCGGTGGTGGGTGCGGCGTTGTCGGTGGTGACGGCACCCGTAGTCGTGGGAGTGGCGGCGGCTCAAGAAAAGACGGCTCCCGCAGCCGCGCCGGCGACTCGGGGCAAGCTGACGGATGCGTCGCTGGGAACCCTGCTCAAGGCAATGGGTGTCGAAGCCAAGGCAACCGAACAGCGCTACGACTTCCCGTTCAAGGCGACGATCGAAGACGCCGAGTGGGATCTGTCGATGTCGGCCGTCCTCAGCCAGGACGGGACGTCGATCTGGATCATGGCGTGGCTGGACGAGTTGCCCAAGTCCGCCGCTGATGTCCCCCGCACGGCCCTGCTGCGCCTGCTGTCCGACAATGACAAACTCGGCAAGGGGAAGTTCTTCGCGTACATCCCCGCCAACCGCCGGTTCGTCCTGCAGCGCGTGATCCCGAACGAGAACATCACAGCGGCGACCTTCCGCGCGGCCCTCGACGATCTGGGCCAGTCGGTCGCGGGAACGCATGCCCACTGGTACGTCCCCAACTGGACGTCACCCGCCGGTGAAGACCCGGCCACCGCGGCCCGCACCGGCACCCCCGTGAAAGGGAGTGCGCCGCAACCTGGCACCTCCACGGGAACACCGCGTCCCACGACAACAGCCACCGGCGGTCAAGCACAGCCGGGACAGACCGCTCGTCCAGTCCAGTCAGCGGTGAACGATTCCAAGTTCAATCCGTCGACGAAGAAATAGGCCGCGCGGAACGGATCATCGGATGAGACGTTTAGCCGCAACGCCAACGGCGTGCGCGCGTTCAACGGTTCGCCCCCATTCGCTCCCACGCCGTTGGCGTAGGGGCTAAACGTGGGATCGTCACTGGCTCACTTCTTTGCCAGATGCTTGTCGAACCAGTCGGCGAAGATCAACACGTCTTTGCCCATTTCGGGCCAGCCGTGGGCGGCTCCCTTTTTCACGACGAGTTCCGTCGGCACGCCGGCTTGCTTGAGCTTGTCGATGATCAGCTCGGCCTGCTGGATGGGGACCAGCAGATCCGCATCGCCGTGGATGATCAACGTCGGGGGATCGTCGGCGGTGGCGTGATTCACCGGTGAGATGCTCTTGCCGATCGTCACGATGCGCTCTTCGTCCGTGATCGACACGAACGCCCTGGTCTTGGGGTCGAGCTCGCGAAAGTCGAACGGGGCCTTGAAGTTCACGAGGACTCCGCGACCCAGCGCGTTTTCGCCCGGTTTGCCATAGTTCAGGAAGTCGGTCGGTGGGAAGAAACAGGCAACCGCCTGCACGCGGCTCGACAGGCGATCGACCGGATCCTTCGCATCCGGCTTGCCCGTCGTCCCGGCGGTCCCCTGCATCAACGACAGATGTCCCCCGGCCGACCCGCCCGTGATGCCGATCCGATCGGGATCGATCTTGTACTGTTCGGCGCGGCTGCGAATGAACCGAACCGCGCGGTGCATGTCCTCCACAACTTCGGGGATCGTGTACTTGGGCTGGCTGCCATGCACCACGGCAAACACGGTGTAGCCGCGACGCAGATATTCACCAACCGCGCCGGCATTGACCGCGTCATGCGACGAGAACCATCCGCCACTGACCACCCAAACGATCGCCGCGCCGTTGGCGTTCTCTTTGGGAGTGAACACATCCAGCGTCAGGGCCGTGCCAAACTTCCGTCCGTAGATGACATCCTCGGTCCGGGTGAATGATTCATCCGCCGCCAAAGTGATTGCAGCCGGGGTCAACACAACCGAAGTGAGCAGCATGGCCAGCAGTAAGAACGGGGGTTTCATGGGATGTTCCTGGGAGGATTGGTTTGCGACGGCTCGACAGTGTAAAGGGCGGACGGAACTTCTCAACGAGCGCCCGTGAGATTCCTGTTCCGACCGCTGATTGAATCCTCCCAGACCCACCGATAGACTCGCATCCGATTCGTCGTCCCCGCCGATCTCAATGGAACTCGACACCATGCATCCCCCGGAACCATTTCTGAGTTGGATGATCCGTTCAACCGGGCTTTTCGGGATGCTGATTCCACCCTTGGCGATCGTCTGCTTTATCCTCACCCTGCTGATTGCGATTCGCGGGACGGGATCACGGGCGGGAATCGCGCTGGTGCTGATTATTCCGCTCCCCATGCTGCTGGGATTCTTCTGTCTGGTTTATGCGGGCATTCAGTCGTTGCAGGTCATTTTTCATTCGACCGTGCCGCCAAAGTCGTCCGAACTGGGCGATGCGATTTCCACCGCGCTGGTGGCACCAATGATGGGACTGCTGCTGTCGCTGCCCAGTTACCTGGTGGGCTCGGCGGCAATGTTCGTCCGTTCACTTTCCGAGTCATCGGATCGGATGGAGACGGCGGAATAAATTGTCTGTGCTGAGTCTTGTCTCAGGCGTTGGCCCTCCGAAACTGAGGTCGTTGACATGTTTGCCGAATTCGCGCCTCAACAATCGTTTCTCGGCATGTTGCTGACCGCATTGGGCACCTACGCAGTGCTGATTCCGCTCGCAGCAGTTGCTTCCTCGGTATTGATCCTGATCCTCATCTTGCGGGGCAGGGAACCGTTTGCGGGATTCGCGGTCCTGCTGATCGCTCCGCTGCCGTTGGTGGTGGGAATGATCGGTGCGATTCACAGCGGCATCTCCACAACCGCCGCTCTGGCCAACAGCAGCAATCCTTCACCGAACGGGATTTGGCAGGCGTTGATGATTGCCTTGTTCTTCCCGGCCTTCGGACTGCTGATGCTGATCCCCGGCTATTCCCTGGCAGTTCTTGGTTCGGTGGTTCGCACGATGTCTGGCGCGGGAACCAACCGAGTCAGGGCATCGCGAATTCAAGACCGGTGATTGAGACGATATGAGTCAGCGAGACGGGTGTTCCTCATTCGACAGAGCGACTTTGCTGGCAGGCCTGCTGGTGGTTTGCACCACCGTCAACGCCGCCGAACCCGATGACATTCGCTTCTTTCGCGAGAAGATCGAGCCGGTGCTGAAGGCCGAGTGCTTCAGTTGCCATGCCCACTCGGCCAAGGAAGTCCACGGCGGGTTGCTGTTGGATTCACGAGCGGCCGCGCTGCGCGGCGGTGAGACTGGTCCCGCGGTCGTGCCCGGCAAGAGCGCCGACAGCCTGTTGATCCACGCGATCCGCCACGAAGCGGGCCTGTCGATGCCGCCCAAGAAGCCCAAGCTTCCGGATGCCACGATCGCCGACTTTGTGAAATGGATCGACAGCGGGGCCGCCGATCCGCGGCAGGAAGAGACCGCCGTCTCCGATCCGTCCGGTGTGCAGGCCGCGCGAAAACATTGGGCGTTCCAGCCGCTGCAACGAATCACTCCTCCGAGCGTTGTCGAATCCGCGTGGGTCCGTTCCCCGCTCGATGCGTTCGTCATCGCGAAGCTCGAAGCGGAACATCTGCCGCACGCCTTGCCGGCGAGTCGCATCGAGTTGATCCGTCGAGTCACCTTCGATCTGACGGGCCTCCCGCCGGAAGCGGATGACATCGACGCCTTCGTCAACGACACGTCTCCCGATGCCTTCGAGCGCGTCGTCGACCGGTTGCTGGGGAGCTGGCGGTACGGCGAGCGCTGGGCTCAGCACTGGCTCGACGTGGTTCGGTTCGCGGAGACCGAGGGCTACGAATACGACCGCACGGTCCCCGATGCCTGGCGCTTTCGCGACTACGTCATCGACTCGCTGAATCGCGACAAGCCGTTCGACCGGTTCCTGCTCGAACAACTCGCCGGAGACGAGATCGAGCCCGAGAACCCCGAGTGTCTGACCGCGACCATCTTTCACCGGCTCGGACCGGTCCGCCGCAACGCCGGCAATCCCGAGATCGCGCTCAGTCGCAACGAAGTTCTGACCGAACGGACCGACATCCTCGGCGCTGTGTTTCTCGGACTGACCGTCGGCTGTGCGCGGTGTCACAATCACAAGCTGGAACCGATCACGCAGAAGGACTACTACCGACTGCAAGCGTATCTGGCCGCCACGGACGAGCGAAATGTTCTGCTCGCCGACGATGCCGCCCAGCAGGAATGGGAGTCTGCGACCAAGCGATTGAAGGACGAGATCGCGGGTCTGCAAAAGCAGGCTCGACTGCTGACCGGCGAGGAACGGACGCGGCTGACCGAGAAGATCGAAGCCTTGGAAGACGGGCTGCCCGCGCCGCTGGCCACGATTCCCAGCACTCACAACGACTTCGCGAAACGAACGCCGATCCACGTCTTGCGGCGCGGCGCGTGGGAGAACAAGGGCGAA
>JAYTIB010000333.1:0-5182 GCA_043732205.1 Schlesneria sp.
CCAAAATCCACCCAATTCAAAAAACGAAAACCCAAAACTCCCGCAACCAAACCAGACTCTTAAAGTAAGTGCCATTGGGCTAGCGCCTTGCCGCTCACGTCGCACAACTTTCTACAGAAATGGCGGCGACCCCGAAAAACACAACGGCTCGGCCAAATTCATGGCCGAGCCGTTGCGATTCACTTTCGACGTTCTCACCAAGTCATTCGCCGCGGGTGGGCATCCCTTCCCCCCAGCGACATCGCCACATGGGCGAATGACTTGCGGATGGTCAAGCTGCCGCAAGACCAGTCCGCTACTCCAAGGCCTCATCCATGTTGGCCTTGTTCGACCGCAAAGCCCGGTGGCCAGCGACGACTCCGAATGATTTCACTTCCTTGGAACCGGAATGTCCCCTGATCTTTGGTCTGCCTTCGTGGGAGCAGGCAAACCCGCTTCCACGTTCCCAGCTATCCTCCCATGGCCTTCACGGCCAGCTCATCAAACGCCGGCGTGTGAGTTGCCACAAACGAATCCCATGCGTCCTTGTCCCACAATTCCGCATGGTCCTGGACTCCCAACAAGTACGCTTCTCGCTTCAACCCGGCGTAGTCCGCCAGTCGGTCCGGAATCCGCATCCGGGCCTGTCCGTCCAAATCGACCCGCTCGGCGGTCGAATAAAACAACCGCAGATAGTTCTGGTGGCTTCCCCCCGCCGTCAGCTTCGCGGCGAATGCCTCGAACCCTTGAAGTGAATAGACCACCAGTGATTTTGAAGTGCCAGGGGCGATCATCAGGCTGTTCAGATCAGACTCTCCGAAATCGTCCCGCAGCCGTTTCGGGACGGCGACGCGTTTCTTTTCGTCGAGCGTTCTCAGATAAGTTCCCGTCAGGGCCATTTGTCACCATCATTCCCCACTATTCCCCACGGGGCGAGACTTTACCAATCGCCGAGCGTGAATCAAGCACGACGTTGAACGAATGGGGCTCAAGGGCGCGGTGAGCGATACGCAGGCTCTTACCGGACAAGAGATTGAAGATTTTGAAAAAAATCTTCGAACGCGACGTTTGACGAACCAAATTAGCGCTGCGAGAGCAGCCGACGGTACAAATCGTCATAGGCGGCAACCACGACATGCTCCGTAAACTGTGACGCAACGGATGTTTGCGCCGCACCAGCCAGCTTCGCAGAGACGTCAGGCGCGCGGAGCAGCCTCAGGATGGACTGTGACAACTGGTGGGGATTTGCGGGCTCGACGAGCAGTCCGGTCACGTTGGAGTTGATCACTTCGCGCGATCCTTCAACCGCCGTGGCGATGACCGGCAGACCCGCTGCCATCGCCTCCAGCAGCGCGTTGGGCATCCCCTCCCACAATGACGGCAGTACGAACATGCTGGCGGCCTTCAACAGGCTCGGAACATCATCACGAGATCCCGTGAAGCGGACGGAAGCGGCAATCCCCAACGATGACGCCAGTGCTTCCAGTGACGTGCGGTCCCGACCGTCACCGACGATCAGGAACTGGCAGTCGGATCGCTCGCGCAGAACCTCTGCCGCCGCGCGCAGCAAGTCGGCAATTCCCTTCTGTTCTTCCAATCGTCCCACCGTGATGACGACCGGTGCATCGGGCCGAATCCCGAGCGAGGTCAAATCGGCTGGCATCGCGTGGGCAAACAGTTCGCAGTTCACTCCGTTGGGAATCACCGACACTTTGCCGGGCTGGAGTCCCGTCTCGTGGATCGCGAAGTCGGCGACTCCCTGGCTGACGCAGACGTTGTGATTCACCGGTCCATTCGTCCAACGATCCAAACGTCCATACCAGCGGCTGCGACGTTCGGCGACGCGAATGCCCGACACCACAATTGGGACCGAGGCCAATCGTCCGGCGATCCGTCCCGCCAGATTTCCGTGGAACAGAAACGTCTGCAGCAGTGCGGGGCGAAATCGACGCAGCGCCCGCGTCAACCGCAGGAGCACTCGCGGGAAACTCAACAGGCCGCGCCCGTCAAGGCACTCGACCGTCACACCCCCGGCTTCCAGCACTTCCGCGAAGTGTCCGCGAGGCCCCAGGCAATAGACTCGCGGCAACCATGACTGCCGATCCAGCCCCAGCACCAGTTGGCTGAGCGCCCGTTCCGCCCCGCCCCGATCCAGTTCGGTGATGCAGAAGGCGATGGGAACCGGACCTGACGGGACGGGCATGCGTTTTTCATTCCGGCGCGGAGCCAACTCAACGAATCTCGAATCGGCGGGGCTGTGGTCTCTTGCCACGACGAGCACGAAGTCGGCACGGGTTTTGATCGAGTCGCATCCGTTGTAGGATCTGATCCTTGATCACGAATCTTCTTCATCGACTTTCACAGGCTGAACGTGCAGGACTTCGACCGGCTTTCCACCTACGACTACACCCTGCCCGAAGGCTTGATTGCCAAGGTGCCGCTCCCTACGCGGGATGCCTCGCGGTTGATGGTTGTTTCACGGCAGTCCGGGCAGATCACGCACAGATCGATCCGCGATCTGCCGGACCTGCTCGCGCCGCACGATTGCCTGGTCCTGAACAACACCCGGGTTCTGCCGGCTCGACTGATTGGGCGCCGAGTCGCCACCGGAGGCAAATGGGAGGGGCTGTACCTGGGCAGCGACGACGAGGGCCGCTGGAAGCTGATCGGCCAGACGCGGGGATACCTTCAACTGGGCGAATTCGTTGCCGTCACCGCCGCCAACGGAGAGGTGCTTCAACTGGAACTGATCGTTCGGGAAGCCGACGGTGTCTATCTGTTCGTCCCTGATCGGACCGGAGCCGTCGTCGATGTCTTGCAGCAGTTTGGCACCCTGCCGCTGCCCCCCTACTTCGATCGCAAGACACCGGATGCGAACGATTGGGAACGCTATCAAACCGTCTTCGCCAGCAGTCCCGGTTCCGTGGCTGCGCCGACGGCCGGACTGCACTTCACGCCCGAGTTGCTCGCCCGCTGCAAAGCCTCCGGTATCTCAAGGGTCGAAGTCACACTGCATGTCGGTCTGGGGACGTTTCGCCCCGTGGCGGTCGAGAATTTGGCCGAGCACCCGATGCATTCCGAATGGTGTGAACTTCCGGCCGCCGCCGTGGACGGAATTCAAACGGCCCGCAGCGCCCAGGGACGCATTGTCGCCATCGGCACCACCAGCCTGCGAACGTTGGAATCGGCCGCGGCGCTTCACGATCCACTCGAACCGTGGCGGGGCGAAACCCGGTTGTTCATTCGGCCGCCGTATTCCTTTCGCGCCGTCGATGTCTTAATGACAAACTTTCACCTCCCCAAGTCCACGCTGCTCATGCTCGTCAGCGCCTTCGCCGGAGTCGATCTGATCCGCCGCGCGTACCAAGAGGCGATCAATGAGCGATACCGGTTCTTCAGCTACGGCGATGCGATGCTGATCGTGTGAGGGGGAGGATGAAGGCCGTAGCGAGTAGGCAGTAAGGCGAGCGGCAGATGAAAGGTTGCCCACCTACAAGCACGATGCGCAAGCGAGTGTGTCCGAAAACTCACTCGCTTGCTCGCTTGCGCTGCGTGCTTGTATGCCTATTCTTGCCGCTCGACTAACAGTCCTTTCCTGCCTGGCTTTCTTCCTGTGGCCTCACGTCTGCTTCCTCACGCCAACACGTCGCGAACGACTTCGCCATGCACGTTCGTGAGCCGGCGTGAGATTCCGTTGTGGTAGTACGTCAGCCGGGTGTGGTCCATGCCCAGCAGGTGCAGCACCGTGGCGTGGAAGTCGTGCCAGTAGACGGGGCGGTCGACCGACTTCCAGCCCACGTCGTCCGTCGCGCCGTAACTGAATCCGTGCTTCAGCCCGCCACCCGCCATCCAGACGCTGAACCCGTACATGTTGTGATCGCGTCCGCCGCCGAGCGTGTTGGCTTCGGACTGTGTGAACGGGGTCCGGCCGAACTCGGTCGTGAACAGCACGAGTGTGTCGTCCAGCATGCCGCGCTGACGCAAATCGCGCAGCAGGGCGGCGACCGGCTGATCCACCCGCAGCGCTTCCTGCGCGTGGTTCTCCTTCATGTTCTCGTGCCCATCCCAATTGATGCGCGGCGAGCCGAACGAACCTCCCGAGAAGAGTTGCACGAAGCGGACGCCCTGCTCAAGCAATCGTCTGGCCAGCAGGCAGCTCTTTCCGAAGTCGGCGGTTTCCGCACGCTCCAATCCATAGGCCGACTGTGTCGCGGCCGTTTCGCCCGACAGGTCGGTCACACGGGGGATCGACAGTTGCATCTTGGCGGCCAGTTCATAGCTCTTGATCCGTGCCGCCAGGTCGCTTTCGGGGCGCGATGCCATGTGTCGGCGGTTGATCTCGGCGACGAACTGGCGCAGATCCTGTTCGGAAGCGGCGTCGTTCGCGATGGCCCGATCGCCCCATTCGGGAAACAGATCTTCGATCGGCTGTCCCTTGGTTCGAAAGGCGACTCCCTGATGCCGCGCCGGCAGAAAGCCGTTGGTCCAGTTAATCGTCCCGCCCGCCGGAAACCCGCGGGGATCGGGGAGCACGATGTACGCGGGAAGATCGTCGGTCTCACACCCCAGACCGTACGACAGCCACGAACCGAGCACCGGGAAGCCGTTCAAGCGGAAGCCGGTATTGGCCTGAAACGTGGCGGGCGTGTGATTGGCCGAGTCGGCAATCATCGAGTTGATCACGGTCAGTTCGTCCGCGACACCGGCCAGATGGGGAAACAGTTCCGACACCCACAGCCCGCTCTCGCCGCGCTGCTTGAACTCCCAATCGTTCTTGCGGAGCAGGCCGATCTTCCCGAAAAACGTTTCGGGCTTCTCGGTTGAAGGGAGCGGCTGGCCGTGGTACTTCGCCAGCAGCGGCTTGTGGTCGAACGAGTCGAGATGACTGAGCCCGCCGCACATATAGAGGTGAATCACGCGCTTGCACTTGGGGATCAGGTGCGGCGGCGGATCGGCGGCCTCACCGGGTGTCTCCGCCGCGCGGGCCGTGCCGTCCCGCTGCAATAGATGCAGGCACGCCGACAACGTCAGCCCGTGTGCCGACCAAGACAGGAAATCACGACGATTGGGGCAGTTCATTTCGGCGATTCCCTCGGACTGGTGTTCCATGTTTTCCATCTGTCCGTGACTCAGAAGCAATCCACAGGTGAGCCGGGCGGCGTGAGCACACTGTCACTCACTTTGTCGCCTTTCGCTCCGCGAA
>JAYTIB010000334.1:0-1903 GCA_043732205.1 Schlesneria sp.
GCGGGCTCCAGCGGGATCATGGCCGCGCAGATTTTCACGGCCCGCCAGGCCGAGGAGTTTGTGAAATGGTCGAAGTTCGCGCCGCGCGGCTATCGCGGGCTGAACACCGGCGGCTGGGACGCCCGCTTCACCACCGTGCCGGCGGCCGAGTTCACCCGCCGGGCAAACGAAGAGACGTTCGTGGCAATCCAGATTGAAACGCTGCAGTCCGTCGAAGAGTGTGAGGCGATTGCGGCGATCGACGGAGTGGATGCGCTGTTCGTGGGACCGGCGGACCTGAGCCAAAGTCTCGGCGTCACCGGTCAGTTCTTCGACGAGAAGTGTCTGGCCGCCATCGACCGCGTGTCGGCGGCCTGCCGCAACTCGGGGAAACAGTGGGCCGCCGTCGCCTTCAATCCGCAGCACGCCGACATGCTGGTCGAAAAGGGTTGCCGGATGATTTCCCCCACGAATGACACGCGAATCGTCGTCGCGGGGATCGCGTCGGCCAAGAAGGATTTCGCGAAATTCTTCGGGCCGGCGTGAACCGATCGGGCTAGCGGAAGAGCTGGGTCCGCGACGCGCCTCGCGGAACGTCGCTGCGGGCATTGCCGTTTCCGTCCCCGGAGACGGCCACCCGCGTTTCTGGCGGCTTCTCTTCCAGCGGCAGATGATTCAGACGCGGACGAAATGTCACGACCAGCATCAGCGGCAGATACCACAGCACATAGATCCCCCCTTGGTGCGGATACCAGAACTGCGTCGCCACGACCACCGCCGTCGAGTGGGCGAGCAGGTGTTCCACGTTCTTCCGCTGCGGCCAGATGGTGAGCGCGATCAGCATCATCAGGAAGGTGGCGAACACGGGTATGCGGTAGGCGGGGTTGTAGAGACTCCAAAAGCCGACGCCTCCGTCCGCCTGGAATTTCAGCACGCTCCAATCGATCGATCCCAGCGTCTGTTGTTTGAAGGACATCGAATCGGCGGAGGTCAGGATCAGGCTTCCCAGCAGCACCGCACCGGTCAGCACCAGCGCCAACCCGAACTTCATCGCCCCGCGTTTCCAGTAGAACGCCATCCAAATCGGCAACAGGAAGATCGGGAAAAACACTGTGCCGCACGCCAGACCCAATAGCACGCCGGCCACCATCGGTCGACGATGCATGGCGACCGCCCAGACAATCAGCGCCGCCGGTAACAGGTGGTTGACCTTGCTGACATCGTAGGCCGTGCAGGGGAGCAACAGGTACAGGGCCGCCATCGACAGCCCCAGGCTGGTGTCGCTGAAGTGCCAGCGACCGATGGCAATCAGACCGAGGATCACTGCCAGGTGAGATAGGAACGCCATCGCGCGGGCGGCGGCGATCTCGGTGCCGCCCGCCAGCGGAACAACGGGCGTCGCCAACAGTCGCCCCGCGGGCCCCGTCTCCGACGTCGAGTCTTTCGAGTCCGTGGTGTCGGTGGCGGAGGCATCCTGTCGTTTGAGCAACTCATCCGCACCGCGCACCGTGCGAACGGCCGCCAGATCCGGCTGCTCGGTCATGATCTTCGTCGTCTGAAACAACAACGCCGAAGCACACAGAAACGCCATGCCAGCGGGATTCAGGTTTTGCTCCAAGCGAGGCCGCCGCGTGAACACCGCATCCAGCATCAGCCGGATCAGCAACAGGCCGCTCACCGCAAACAGGAAACAGTATCCGACCGACGGCAGCAGGGACGTCGCGCGCACCAGCAGCAGGCCGGGGGCGAGTGACAACAACAGCATCAGATCCAGGTTCCGCACGGACCAGATTCGGCCGAACTTGAAGAAGACCGCCAGAATCAGGAGCAGTGACAGATAGAACCAGGTCGGCTCGTTGACGTGATATCCGCTCAGTATCTCTTCCATGCCGCAACTCCATTCCGGAGGGCGATCAGAGTTTGG
>JAYTIB010000335.1:0-5167 GCA_043732205.1 Schlesneria sp.
CGGGACTACTGTAGTCCCGTCGCTCCGCCGACGGGACGGGCTCGGTATGACCGGTCAATCTCAACCGCGCGGGGTATCACCCGATTGCCAGCGACAGCGATGCACGCCAACGCTCCATCCTTCACCGCGCTGGTTCCATCGCGGTCAGTCCTCGCAACATGCACTCAGGAGACAACGTGGTCCGAATCTTCCTGCCGTTGGCGTTACTGAGCACCGTCACGCTGATCATTGCGATGGTGCTGGGGCTGTCGATCGATGATCCCAAAGTGGCGACCGCCGCCGTTCAGACGGGCGTGAAGTATCACTTTCTGACGGCCCTAACGGCGCTCTGCTTCGCCACGCTGGTGCATGCCATCGTGTTGACATACTTCATGGGAACGGGGCGCTGGATCGAAGAAACATCCACCGCCTATCGGTTGCCCGCCACATATTTCAAACAGAACCAGGCGCTCAAGTACCGTACGATCCCGGCGATGGTGGGAGCGTTCCTGTTGCTGCTTGGCACCGGGGCACTCGGTGCCGCGGCCGATCCCGCCGCGCCGATGCAGTCCACCGGCTGGCTGGGGATGACACCCGCCACGCTGCACCTGACGTCGGCCATCGTCGCCGTTCTGGCCAACATCGTGGTGAACTACGTCGAATTCGCGGCCTTGGAGCGCAACGGCGAAATCATCGAACGGGTGCTGTACGAGGTCCGCTGCATCCGGTTGGAAAAGGGTCTGGCGGTCTGACACGCGGGCGTTCGACAGACTCGGGGTTCACCATGCTTGAAGCCGAATTCGCCGCGTCGTTTCCGCGGACCCACGCGGTCATCACCGAGGGGATCGAGCGGGGTTTGCACACTGGTTGCCAGATCTATGTCTCGCGACATGGAAGCACTCTGACCGACGCCGGTCTTGGTGAAAGTCTTCCCGGTGTGCCGATGACTGCCGACACGATCAACCTCTGGTTGTCGTCGGGAAAGCCGCTGACCGCCGTCGCCATATTGCAGGCTTGGGAGCGCGCCGAGTTGCGGCTCGACGACCGCGTCACTCGGTTCCTGCCCGAGTTCGCGCAGCACGGCAAAGAGGGCGTCACGATTCGCCACCTGTTGACTCACACGGGCGGCTTTCGCAACGTGGAAACAGGCTGGCCCGACGTGTCGTGGGACGAGTCGATCGAGCGGATCTGTGCCGCGCCGCTCGAAGCGGATTGGATCGTCGGTCGCACGGCGGGCTATCACACCGCATCAAGCTGGTTCATCCTCGGCGAGATCCTCCAACGGATCGGGGGACGCCCGTATGCCGAGATCCTGCGCGACCGTCTGCTGCAACCGTTGCGAATGGATGACACCTGGGCCGCGCTGCCACCGGAGCGTCATGCCGCGTACGGCAACCGCATCGGCGGGTTGTTCGCGCGCGAACAGGGGGAATTGCAGCTACTCGATTGGAACAGCGCCTCGCGCTCGGCGGCCCCGTCACCGGGTGGCAACATCCGGGGACCGATCCGCGAACTCGGACGCTTCTACGAGATGCTGTTGAACGAAGGGGCCGGGCCGGTCGGTCGCGTCCTGCTGCCCCAAACAGTCGCCGCCATGACGGCCCGGCACCGCGTCGGGGACTATGATCTGACGCTCGGTCACGTCATCGACTTCGGCCTGGGAGTGATCATCGACTCCAACCGCTACGGTGCGGCCACGGTGCCATACGGCTACGGCCCGCATTGCTCACCCCGCGCGTTCGGACACGGCGGTGCCCAGTCCTCGCAGGGCTGGTGTGATCCCGAGACCGGCCTCGTCGTCGCCTACTTCTTCAACGGCCGCGCCGGAGAAGGCCAGCACAACCGCAGAACCCGGCATCTCAATGAGGCAATCACATTGGATGCGGGGGCGGGCTGAGTTCAGCACCTCACGCGGTCCGAGCCGCTTCGTTTAACCGCGTGGGCAACGCCCCGCGCGCCAATCGCCGGGCAAGGGCAAGGGCAAGGGGTCAGGCACCGGACAAATGTTCAGATCACTCCACGGTGGGCGGCTTGCTCCTGGCCAGTTCCTCCATGAAGCGCAGGGTGCGGCTGGTGGTGTCTTCGACGTCCGGGATCAGGCCGTCCAGGATCTGGGCGTTGGCGAACAACTGACGGCCGCAGTCGCGGATGAATTCGTCGTTGTCCGAGTTCTCGCTCAGTTCGCACAGCCGATGGATCAGCGCGGCGTGCGGGTTCACTTCCATCACGCGCTTGGTCTGCTCGAATTCCCGGACGGTCTGGCCCAGCACTTGTTGCAGGCGGCTGCTCATGTGGCTGCGCAGGTTGATCAGGCAGCAGGGGCTGTCGGTCAGCCGCGACGACTCCTTCACGTCGGTCACCTTGTCGTCGAGAGCCCCGCGGAATAACTCGATCACGCGGGTGAAGTTCTTCGGCGTCTCCTTCGCTGCGGCCTCGTCGGCGGGCGTCGTCGATTCGGGGAACTTCACGTCGGCGCCGTCGATCGTCATCACGTCCTTGCCGTTGTACGACCGCAACTGAATCAGCGCGTACTCGTCGATCGGATCGTCCAGGAACAGCACTTCCAAGTTTCGCTTGCGGAAGGTTTCCAAGTGCGGATGCTTCTGCATCGCATCCAAGTTCGGACCGCTGAGGTAATAGATCTGCGACTGGTCTTCGGGGGCCCGCTTCAGGTAATCGTCGAGCGACACCGACGGCGTCGGCGTCTTGGCGTCGAGCCCGCCGGTCAGCAGTGTGCTTGCGCCTGTTGAATGCGTCGAATGGAACCGCATCAGCTTCGCGATCCGCTCGCGGTTCTCGTAGTCCGAAGCGATCCCCGTCCGCAGGATCGAGCCGAACTGGGTGGCGAACGTCTGAAACGTTTCGGGCTGTTCGGCCGACAGGTCGGCCAGGTGGTCGAGCACCTTCTTGGTCAAAACCCGCTTCAATTTGGGGATCAACTTGTGGTCCTGCAGAGTCTCGCGCGAGACGTTCAGCGGCAGGTCGGCGGAATCGACAACGCCGTACAGAAACCGCAGATAGTCCGGCAGCAGATCCTGTGAATCGTCCTGCACCAGGATTCGCTTGGCACAGAGATTCACGCCGTGCTGAATCTGGCCGAAGCCCATCAGTTCGAAGTTGGAGGGGGGGCAGTACAGGATCGAATGGAACTGGATCGGCGAATCGGTCGACAGATGCAGATGCCACAACGGCTGCTCTTCGGCGTGGTGAGTCAACCATTGATAGAAGCCGGCGTATTGCTCGTCGGTGATCTGGCCCTTCGGCTCGACCCAGATCGGCTGCTGTTCGTTCAGGGTTTCGTCCGCCAGCTTGATCGCGTGCGGGACGAACGTGGAATACTTGCGGATGATGAACTTCAGCCGCTCCGGTTCGGTGAACTCATCCATGTCGTCCTTCAGATGCAGCCGGATCTGGGCTCCGCGCGGAACATCCCCTTCGACGGCGGTGATGGTGAACCGGCCGGTACCGTCCGACTCCCAGCGCCAGCCCTTGGTCTCGCGGTAACTGCGGGTGACGACCTCCACCTTTTCGGCCAGCATGAAGGCCGAGTAAAACCCGACGCCGAACTGACCGATCAGCGACAGGTCGGGCGCTGCGTCGCCAGCCTTCCCCTTGTCGGCGATGCTGCGGAGAAATTCCTTGGAACCACTGTGGGCGATCGTCCCGAGGTTCTGCACGAGTTCATCGTGAGTCAGCCCGATGCCGGTGTCGCGGATGACGAGCACCTTGGCTTCCTTGTCCGGTTCCAGCGTGACTTCCAGCGGGACATCGTCCCGAAACTGGTCTTCGGAAAGCTGAATGTGCCGCAGCTTGTTCAGCGAATCCGAGGCGTTGGAAATCAACTCGCGAATCGCGATCTCGCGGTTCTGATAGAGCGAGTGCGACAGGATGTTCAGCAGTTGCTTGATCTCGGTCTGAAACGTGAATTCCTGCGTGTCGGACACGGGCGACTCCAGCGGTAAAGAGAGGTTTGGAAAACTCGAAATGGCAGTCCAGCGGTCGATCCAGATTCCAAAAAGCAACAACCGCGCCAGAGATTGAACGTCGGGAAATCCGCCTCACAACTCCCTGCGGCATAAGCGTGATGTGGCAACGCGGACGGAGAGATGGCGAACAGCGACTGTCACGTTGGCAGGAAGCGCCGTGCTCTGTCTCAGCAAGTGACTCACGCGAATGCGATGAGATGCGAAAGACGAAACGCGAACGGCGGGCGTCAGAGCTTGTGAGTCTTTGTGGCGTGGGTTTCAACCCACGCAAGATGTCGTACCGCGTCGGCTAAAGCCAACGCGACATCTTCTGGCGGTCCGCATTGAACTTGAAAGATTCACACGTTCTCACTGGTAGATGACAACCAAGAACACCGTGGCCTCGCCCGTGCCGATGTTCTCAATCGCGTGCGACACGTCGGCCCGATACGTGGTCGAGTCCCCCTTGTTCAACTCGGCCGAGTCGCTGGCGGATTGAATGCGGACGCGCCCCTGTTCCACGGTGAGAAACTCGCGCGTCCCCCGGAAGTGCGGCGCACTGCGGAGCGCGCCGCCGGCCTTGAGACGCACCTGATAGAACTCGACATCCTTTTCGAGGTTCAGCGGCGACAGCGTCCGAATCTCGACGAACTCGTCCGACCGATACAGGTGCTCGCGGTCATCGGCGCGAATCACGTGGATCGCCGACGACACGGACGGCACCTCAACGAACTCAGCCAGCGACATGCCGTACGCCTGCGCGATCTTGCAGGTCACCGCCAACGTCGGGTTCGCCTGGTTGCGTTCGATCTGGCTGAGCATCGACTTGCTGACACCCGATGCGGTGGCAAGCTGTTCGAGTGACCAACCCCGCTGCTGCCGCAGCAGCTTCACCCGCTGAGAGATCTGCCCGCTGATCGGGTCCACCGCTTCCAGCGGCTTGGCAACCGCAGTGGTCTTGGAACTTGAACTGGCAATCTGGCGTCGAGGCATGGCGCGTCGTCCACGATAATGGATTGTGTGTCTTGCAAACAAAACAGCGGCTGTCTAGCATACCGCCCGCTCCATCCGGCATACAGGAACGCGGGGCGAAGAGTTGGAACCACGAATCTCACGAATAGCACGAATCTGAAGAGAAGAAGGATGTCTTCAACAGAAGCAGTCAGCCGGGCGGCGTAAGTCCCCGGACTCTTGTCTCTGATTCAAAGAGTCCGGGGGCTTAC
>JAYTIB010000336.1:0-1896 GCA_043732205.1 Schlesneria sp.
GACCTGGGTCAACATCTATGTCGGTGGCCAGGCGGCGTGGGAACCGCAGGATTGGCGGAACATCGACAAGGCGCTGGCGGTGTCGATGAACGATGAACAGTTGAACAACGTCATCCGGCAGTACTTCAACAATCAGCCGTTGAAGAACACTTTCAAAGGCTCGTTCTTTCTGTCCGGTTGGAAGCCGAAATTTGTCGCCAAGACGGAATTGGAACAGCAGGTGAGCGGCCTGCATGCCAGCGGCGCGTTCAAGGGGATGGATCTTCCCAACACCGTCATCAACTTCATGCTGCCGCGCGGAACCGTGCTCGGCGACCCCAGCGCCGGGATGGCGGAAGTTCCCGTTTCGAACAAGGCGGTCCCCCACGAAGAGGCCGAGGATTCGACCGGCGGCTTGGGGGGATATCACGGGTCGGTGCATGCGAACAGCGGCGAGACCGTGTACTACGCGGTCGGCGTGTTCTCGGAACGACTGCCGAACGGTGGCTCCAACGGCATTCCGATCTTTGACCAGAATTGGAAGAACGTCGTCGGGACGTTCTATCACGAACTGCAGGAAGCCCGGACCGATCCGGATGTCGGCGACGCCGTGGCGGGTCGCGGTCCCGATCCGTCGCGGTGGCTCGGCTGGACCTCGGACAGCGGCAATGAAATCGGCGACTATCCGATTGCCGAAGCGCGCGACTTGAGTGCCGTGTTCAAGGAAGTGCCGCTCGCGGATGGCAGTGGTTCCGTGCCGGTCCAATTGCAGTACTCCAACGCGGTGCATGGTCCGGAAGGCCCCATCCCGTATCCGCACGGCATGGAACCGCCGCCCGGCACGAGACCACCCGTCAACAATCCCCCCGTCAACAACCCTCCCACCAACAACCAGCCGCCGGTCATGACCGATCCGGAATTGGCCAAGCTGGTCGCCTCGTGGAACCAGCTTGAAGACTTCGTCAAGAAGGCGATCGTCCGGCTGGCGAGCACCCGATGAAATTGATCCGCCATAAGAAGGCCCTAGTGACGGGAGCCGCAGCGGGGATTGGCCGCGGCATCGCGCTGGCCCTGGCGCGCGAAGGGGCGGACCTGTACCTGCTCGACGTCGATGAAGCCGGGCTGGCGGACGTGGTGGCCGAAGCGGGGCAGTGCGGCGTCACGGCGATCGGCGTCCGGTGCGATCTGAGTCAACCCGCCGACATCTCGCGAGTCCTCGGTGAGATGCTCGACCAGTGGCAGCACATCGACATCCTCGTCAACAACGCCGGCGTCGCCTATTACGGTCCGACCCATTCGATGACCGCCGACCAGTGGGACTGGCTGCTCGGGATCAATCTGCTGGCACCGATCCAGATCACGCGGGAACTGCTGCCCACGCTGCTCGCGCGGCCTGACGCGCACATCCTGAATGTGTGCAGCATCTCGGGCCTCGTGGCCGGCGGTCGGTTTGCCGCCTATCACGCGAGCAAGTTCGGGCTGGTCGGCTTCACCGAAGCGCTGCGTGCTGAATACGGGCGGCGCGGCCTCGGCGTGTCGGCCCTCTGTCCGGGACCGGTCCTGACGAACCTCTACAAGTCCTGTGCTTCGGCGAAGAGTGACAAGGCCGTCCCCGAACCGCCGCGCTGGTTGTGCTGTTCGATCGACGCGGTCTCCCGCGCGGCGATCAAGTGCATCCGCCGCAACAAGCGGATGAAGCTTGTCGGCCCGCTGGCACATCTGCTGACGTGGGCCAAGTGGTTCGCACCCGGAGTCATCGACTTTGTGAATCACTTCAGCCGAAAACGCAGGAAGCGGGTGCCGACTGAGGCGCCGGCATCGCAGCGTGCGGCGTAGTTCGCGTGATCCGTCCCGTCGGCGGAGCGACGGGACGGCGAGGGGATTGCACCGCGCAAAGCACGGAGTTGTACTTGGACA
>JAYTIB010000337.1:0-5164 GCA_043732205.1 Schlesneria sp.
CGCTCCGCCTTCCCCTCCAAGTCGAGCGCGGGCTGATAGTCCGCAACGACCCGCTTGCGGTTGCTGGGAGGTTCGGCCAGTACCTTCTTCGCGGCCTCGCGCACGGCGAGGTTCGGATGATTCAACAGCAACTGCCGTTTGTCACGTTCGATCTCACCGATCCGGATCGCTCCGGCTTCAACCGACTTCACGAGCGCGACGGCACCGGGTGCGGTGGAGACCAACTGGTCGACGACCTCGCGGCGCGTGGCGGGACCAAACCCCTTCCACGGAGCCATGATCAACTCGACCGACTTCGCCGACCCCTGCGCCGCGAGAGCCTTCACCGCCGCCTGCTGCAACGCGGGCGAAGTCTGCGGAGTGAAGACGGTCGGCAGCGCGGTCTCGGCCAATTGCGCATCGGCCAGCGCCAGCAGATTGATCGCCGCCAACCGCGCCGCCTCGTTCGAGGCTGCATCGGCCACGACACCGCTCGCCTGTTGATAGACCTTGCTCAGCGAGTCACCAATCGCCGCGTCGGCCTTCGTCTCAGCCAACACCTTGGAAATCGAAGTCCCTCGCCGCCGCAGCCCCTCACCCATTGCGACAAGAACCGGCGACCGCGTCGTTGCTGGAACACTCTCCGCCGTGATGGCCTTCAACAGCGCGACGACATCCTCACGCTTGGGCGATGAACCGATGAGCCGCGCGATCTCGACAATCAGCGGCGTTAGTTCGGTTTCGTTTTGTGCGACCAGTTCGCCCGAGAGTCGGTTGAGATTGGGATAGATTGAGGACAACCACGCCACACGGACATCCCCATCCCGTGCCGCGAGGGGAGCCAAAAGGGTCAGCGCGATCACCGCGGCATCCGAGGGCAACTGACCGGCTCCGAACGCGAACTGCCACGGGTCGGCAGCCAGAAGCCCGACAGTCAGCTTGAGATTATCTTGGTTCTTTTCTTTTGCGCTCTGCTCGATGAGTTCGCCGTATTCCTTCGCAAAACGTTCCGCCAACCGAACCCTGGCACGTTTCACCCCCATCGGCGTATCCACTCGTTCGCCGAAGGAGTTGATCGTCAATTTGAAGTGCGTGTCAAAGTCGAGTCGTTTGAGTCCGTCGAGCGCGTGGAGGGAATGAAAGGCAAGATACCAGTTTCGCGCGGGGTCGCCGCTGCTTACCGCCGCCGTCCCTCCAAGAGGAAGCAAAGACACTTGCGTGTTTTTGCACTTCTCCTTCAGTTCGGACACCACGGAGATGTCCTGCCGTTCGACGATCAGTCTTTGGGCAGTGTCACGAATCCATCCAATGGGCGAGCCGAGATGCTCGACAAGTTCCTTTGAGGTCGCATTGGAGAGGTCCGGCGGCGGAACCCGTTTCGGTTGAGGCGGTGGACCGGCAATGCGCCAGATGCGGCCCCGGTCGTGACCGCTCTCTAGGTCGCAAAGGGCTTTGATGTCCTCGGGGATTGAGGCGGGGTGTTCGATCGTTTCGCGGTACATGTCGAGCATGTAAAGCGTCCCGTCGGGAGCGTTCACGAAATTGACCGGACGAAACCAGTTGTCGGTTGAAGTGAGGAACTCGCAGTCTTTCTCGGTCCGCTCGGCGGTGAAGCTGATGCCGTCGGGAGTCAGTTTCTTGCGATGGACGAGGTTCGCTCCGACATCGCCGATGAAGACGTTGCCGTGATATTCGGGAGGATACGCACCGCCGCGATAAACAGTGATGCCCGTCGCCGAGGTGAAGAAGCCGATCGGGACCAGCTCCGATTCGGGAAGCCGCTTGCGCATCTCGGGGTCGGCCGCGCGACGGGCGGTGCGGACCAGTCTCCACGGTTCCGGGCCGCTCGTGCGATAGACGACGGCGGCGGCTCCCTCTTTCGCGATGGATCGCGTCAGGCTGGGAGGAGTCAACAGTGGGTTGCGTTCGAGGTATTCGAGCGGCCACACGACATGCACGATGTGATTGCTGTTCGAGCAGATGAACCGATTGCCCCAGTCGTCGATGGTGTGTCCGAACTGCTGGCCTCCCGAAACCATCGTCAACTCATTCGTGGCGGGGTCGAGCCGCAGATCGCGTCGTCCCGGCGTGAATTTTTTCTCTGGCTTGCCGTCGCGCGCGGGAATGGTCAACTCACCACCGGCCAATCCCGACGAGAAATAGATCGCGTTGTCGCGTCCCCATTCGAGACCGTTCGCCAGCGCCTGCACATTGGCGTGACTGAAGCCGGTGCAGAGGACGTCCTTCACATCGGCCACGTCATCGCCGTTGGTGTCCTTCATGAAGAACAGGCTGCCCGACGCGAGGACGTACACGCCTCCCTTCGAGCAACAAACCGACTGTGCCCAGCGCAGCTTGTCGGCAAACACGACGCTGTGATCCATCCGGCCGTCGCCGTCTTTGTCCGTGAGGAGCCGGATGCGCGACCACGACTCGGGCCGCTGGTCCTTGTACTTCTGCACGCGCTGCTCGGGGAGGAACGGATAGTCGGACATCTCGACGACGTACATCCGGCCGCGATCGTCGAACGCCGCGTCGATCGGATCGACGACATCCGGCTCGGCCGCAACGAGTTCGAGGGTGAACCCGTGCTGAAGCGTGAAGGTTTTGAGTTCCTCTGCCGGCGACTTGCCGGGAATCCGCGGCAACAACTCCGCCAGCGGCTTCTCTTCGGCCCGCAATGCGGCGGACGGGGCGACTTGCCATCGAACGGCGACTGCGACCAGTGCCAACATCCAGATCCAGGGACGAACTCTCATCAACGGGTTCTCCAAGGCGGGGGATTCGAACTCGTCAGAGGATACCGAGTCTCGGCCGTGAAGCCACCCGCTGGAGATCGGATCAAACGTCTCGCGTCGCGCGTCGGCGCCTGTTAGACTGCGTGGTCGATTCCGGCCGCGATCCTGCATTCAGACGGACGAATGATGTCCCAGTCGAACAGACACCTTCAGAGAAACATCCCGCTGCGGGGATTGTCCCTGGCACTGGTCTGCGCGTTCGTTCTGGCGTCAGTGCATCACACCGTGAACGCGGCCGACCTCCCGGTGAGTTTTGTCAACGATGTGGTGCCAGTGTTGACCAAGGCCGGGTGCAACGTCGGCGTCTGCCATGCCAAGGCGGGGAACGGGCAGAACGGGTTCCAGTTGTCGTTGCTTGGGTTTGAACCGACCGAAGACTTCGAGCATCTGGCGCGGGAAGGCCGCGGACGGCGGCTGTTTCTGGGGGCTCCGGACCGGAGCCTGTTGCTGCTGAAAGCCTCGGGGCAGGTGCCGCATGGAGGCGGGACTCGGCTGGCGACCACTTCGAAAGGCTTTGCGGTGATCCGCGAATGGATTCTCCAAGGCGCGGCGTTTGATGGTGCAGCCGCTCTGAAACTTGTCTCATTTGAAGTCCAACCCGCTCGGGGGGCCATCCCGCGACAGGCCGAACAGCAACTGAAAGCGCTGGCACTGTACTCAGACGGCAGCGTGTGTGATGTCACGAACATGGCGCTGTACGAATCGAACGACAAAGCGATGGCCGACGTGAGCGAGCGTGGGCTGGTGAAAATTTCCGAGATCGTCGGCAACGTCGCGGTGATGGTCCGCTACCAAGCGAAGGTGGCGGTTTACAGTGCGTCGGTGCCGCTCGGTGTGCCGGTCGAAAATCTGCCGTCGTCAAAGAACTTTGTGGACGAGCATGTGTTCGCAAACCTCAAGGGACTCGGCATTCCGCCGTCAGTCCTCTGTGACGACGCAACGTTTCTGCGTCGAGTGACGCTCGACATCGGCGGGCGGCTGCCGACCGAAGAAGAATCGGCCGCGTTCCTCGCTAGCAAGGACGAAGGGAAACGAGACAAGGTCATTGACGAACTGCTGCGAAGTCCCGACTACGCCGACTTCTTTGCCAACAAGTGGACGGCGCTGCTGAAGAATCGCCGCGACGATGAGAGCGATACGGTTTCCAACTTCGCGTTTCATGCGTGGGTGCGAGACAGCTTTCTCGCCAACAAGCCTTACGATCAGTTCGTCCGCGAGTTGCTCGCCGCCACCGGGACCGTGATCGGCAATCCGCCGGTCGCGTGGTACAAGCGAGTCAAAGAGCCAAAGCAGCAGATCGAGGATGTGGCTCAACTCTTCCTCGGCGTGCGGATGCAGTGTGCCCAGTGTCATCATCATCCTTTTGAACGCTGGAGCCAGGACGACTATTACTCGCTGGCGGCGTTTTTCAGTCAGGTCGGCCGCAAGCCGTCGGGGACACGCGGCGAGGATTTGATCTTCCACAAGCGCGGGATCGCGGTCGCCGCGAACATGAAGACGGGAGTACCGCTCAAGCCCGGCGCGCTGGGCGATGCGATTCCTGAGATCGCCGCCGATGAAGACCCGCGACTGAAGCTCGCCGATTGGATGGGCTCGAAGAACAACCCGTTCTTCGCGAAGTCGCTCGTCAATCGGTATTGGAAGCACTTCTTCGTGCGTGGCCTGATCGAGCCGGAAGACGATATCCGCGACACGAACCCGCCGACGAATCCCGCTCTGCTGGAGGCTCTCGAAAAGCATTTTGTGGCCAGCGGGTTTGATCTGAAGGAACTGGTGCGAGTCATCACCCAATCGCGAGCCTACCAATTGAGTGAAGTGCCGAACGCGTACAACATCGTCGATCGGCAGAACTATTCTCGTTACTACCCGAGGCGGTTGCAGGCCGAGGTGCTGCTCGACGCGATCGACCGGCTGGCGGGGACTCAGACCGACTTCGCCAATCTCCCGCCGGGGACGCGAGCGGTCGCTCTGCCCGACAACAGCTACAACCGCTCGTCGCAATTCCTGCGCGTCTTCGGTCGCCCCGAAGCCGAGAGCGTCTGCGAATGCGAACGCGTCCAATCCTCGAGCCTCGCGCAGAGCCTCCACTTACTCAACGCCCCGGAACTAAAAGCCAAACTCGCCGCTCCCACCGGCCGAGCCGAACGCCTTGCGAAAGAAGACAAACCCGCCGAAGCCAAAGTCCGCGAGTTGTACCTCGCCGCTTTCTCGCGCGAACCGCGTCCACAAGAACTGAAGACCGCGATCGACTATTTGAATGAACCCGGCACGGCCGCGAATGCGAATTACCAAGATTTGATTTGGGCATTGATCAATACGAAGGAGTTCTTGTTCAACCATTGAGAGTTGGCTTGGAAGGCCGCTTGGCGTGCGTTTGGTTGTCCAAT
>JAYTIB010000338.1:0-5162 GCA_043732205.1 Schlesneria sp.
TTCGCAGGCGAGCGCGAGACACGGCATCGAATGGCGACAACGCATCGGGCGCGGGGTGGAGTTGTGGTTCATTGCGGTTCTGCGGTTTGATCGCCCAACAGGTGTATTGAGCAGCGTGCAGCCTAACGCGGCTCGGCACTGGAAGCGGCTCAAGGTTGTCGGGCGTCATATTGCCTTGAAAAATGGGGATTGTCAACCAGTTCCATTGAGAAAAACGGAATTGTCGGTGGCGTGATAGGCTGCACGCAGCCTATCACTGATAGCACTGCGTGCAGCCTATCACGATATCCTTGCAAGCGGAGGCGACAAGCACGGCAGGCATGGCAATTGGGGGAGGTGTCTCGGTGGATGAAGAAGGGGTCGGGTGTTCAGCTTTCAACATTGGCCAGTGAACCTGACTGCAGGCATCAAGGCGATCAGACGGCCAATGTTGAAAGCTGAGCGCCCGGCCCCAGTTCAACCGGTTGTCCACTTGCTTCGCTGAAGTGGACACACCACCGCGGGTCGATTCACCAACCTGGGCGAGGACGTCTCCGTTTCCGTACTCGGTGCGCGGTCCTACAATTTCGCTCATGAGTACTCCGGACAACACACCTGTTGGCGAAACCGCGGCGCAGGCTGATGAGGCACTGCCGACGAACGGCAGCAGCATGCTGAAGCCGGTTCGGCAGTTGATCATCTTTGTGCTGGGGATGTCGGTGCTGGTGGTGGGGATCGCGATGATCGTCCTGCCCGGTCCCGCGACGATCGTGATTCCCGCCGGACTGGCAATCCTGGCGACGGAGTTCGTCTGGGCTCAGCGCTGGTTGACGTACCTCAAACGCCGCGCTCAAGAGGTGGCGGATTGGTCGTCCGGATCGAAGGGGGCCGCGAAAGAATCTGAGAAGCAGGCGAACGGTGAATAGCGAACGGTGAATAGCGAACGGGGAATGGCGAAGGGTGAGAGAGGAACGAGCGCGGGGTCGAAGCATTCTGCATTCGCCGTTCGCTATTCCGTATTCGCCATTCGTTGGGCTTCGCCCTCATCTGCGGGCGCAGATCACTCGATGGCCGGGGTCATTGGCTGGCGGACTTTGTGCCGTTGGGGGAGCCGGAGATGGCGACGCCGTTGGGGAGCGGGCGGCCGGCGACGGGGAAGCCTTGTTCGTGGGCGAAGTGCTGCAGCTTGCGGTACAGCGGGTAGCTGTCGGGATAGACCCAGAAGGTCAGCGTGGTGTCGGTGCCGGCGCTGAGCAGGGCTTGGTAGTACTTCGAACCCTGCGACAGCGCCACGTCAGCCGGTTCGCCGCGCAGGGTTTCTTCGGGTTGGATTTCCCAATAGCGCATGCTCATCCGGTAACCGCCGACTCCGGACCGCAGTTCCTCGATGCCCGAGATCACGTCGACGCCGATGATGTATTCGAGGTTGAAGCCGTTGATCGGACCGACCTGTCCCTTGTGTTGGCGCGTCTTCACGATCCAGTCCTTGCGTCGTTCGATGTGTTCCTTCAGTCGTTCGACCAGGGCTTCGATCGGGACTTCGGCGACGCGGTTCTTTTCCAATCGGAAATGGAGTTCGCGGCCGAGGACCGTGCGGCTGACGGGAGTGATGCGGTGTTCGAGCTTCTCGACCGGCGGCGATTTCTTTTCCGCGGCGATGACCTGGGCGAGCAACCGCGCGAGTGCCTGCCGTGTCAGTGCCAGATCCTGTCGCTGTTGGGCATCGCGGGCGGTTGAGGCGTTCATGTCGCTCTGACGATCTTCGATCAGGCTGCGCGCCGTCTGCAGCCGCTGATCCAGTTCCGCCTGAATGCGATTGGCGTTGGCGAGGGACTCGCCGATGTTCTTGGACTGCGCGGTGATCGCCGCGATCTCGGCCTCCAGCTCCTGCGCGCGGGCGATGAGTTCCGGGGGGGGAAGCAGTGGTGGCAACGGCTCGGGAATTGTGTCGGGGTCCGATTCTGGAGCGACGTCCGCCATGATCGGATCGAAGTTGTAAGACTCCGCTTCGACCGGCTCCGGTGTTTCGAGCGGCGGGGGCATGTCGATTGGCGCGGGGGCTGCCGGCGCGGTCTTCAGCTTGGGGGGAGACTGGCTGACACGGACTCCCGCGATCACGATCAAAATGATCAGGATGCCGACGATGTTCGCGACGACGTCCAGGAAGGAATCGGAACCGAACATGATTTCAAATTCACGGCGGCGGCTCATTGAAAGATTCCCCGAAATAGGCGGAAGGGCGGTTTCGGAGCAGCGGGTGCGGGGACTGCTGGCGGCGGCTGACTCGGGGATTTCGGTTTGTCGACGGACTCCGCGCGGTGTTCGTCGAGGAACTCACGGGTGCTGGACAAGCCGGCTCGTTCGAGCAGCGTGTGGACCCGTTCGTAGTTCGCGTCACCTCCGTCAGCCACGACGTACCGCAGGCTGGGTTTCCAGAAGAAGCCCTGCGGCGGCTTGCCCCAGTCGCGGGCCTGCAAGTCGAGCACGGTGACGATCTTCGCAAACGTGTCGTCGCGCGTGTCCGCTTCACCGATCGCGACGGCGTGCTTCTTCCCGATGACATAGCGCTTGGGTTCGATGTCGACGCGGACTTCGCGTTCGAGTCCGATGGCCGCGCCGGGATCGGCCAGGCCCCAGTGTCGATGGGCCAGGTCTTCCGGAGTGGCGGGCGTGTCGCGGTCGGTGGACTTCCGTTTCTTGCCGCGCTGATCGTCGACAGGCAGCGAACGATTGCCGGAGGAACCGAGACCGATGTCCGGACGGGCGTTGGTTCCCGGTGGTTGCGCGCCGTCATCGTTGGGCGAACCTTCACTGGCCGAATCGTCGAGCGGTTCGATGCCGTCGGGATCGCGCGCGCCCGGTGACGCGGGAACCGTACCGGGCTTGGAGGCCGGGTTGCCTTGAGACTGATCGATTGAGTCGCCACCCGCCGTCACAGCAAACCGGCCCGAGGATGTCCCCGCTCCCGCGCCGGTTCCGTTGCGCGCGTTGCCCGTTGAGGCGACGACCGGTCCCTTCGTGGAGTTCGGCTTCGTCACCGGCCCCCGTGCATCACCGCCGCGCCGCGGTCCTTCGAAGTTTTCGACACGATCCCAACTGTGATCGCCGGCGTCGTTCTTGCTGGTGATGTCCGCCAATTCAAACTGGTTGGGCTCGCCGGGCTGGCTTCTCGCTGAGTCCGCGTTGCCGCGGGGGCCGGAAGCGACGTCGCGCGCTCCGGCCGCGGGGTTGGAATTGCCGCCGGTTGTTCCAGCACCATTGCCGCCGCCACTGCCCCCCCCTGCCCCGCCACCGCCGCGACCGACTCCAAACCGGCCGAGTCCCGCCTGTCGCAGGACTTGAGTTCGTTCGGCCAGCAAGCGGTTGACGGCCGTTTCACAGGCGGCTTTCGCGCCGGCGTCGACGGGGGGCATCTGCAGTTCCGTGTCCTCTTCGAGCAGTTCGTAGCCGTGCGGCTGCTTGAGGTCACGCAGCATTTCCATGGCGACGTAATACGCAATCGTGCCATTCGGCCGGACCAGCAGCAGCACGTACGGTTCGGGCTCACGCCCCGGATTCTCCTGGCGGAGGTTCCACGAGGTCCAGTAGTTGATCAAGGCACTCGCACCGACAATCAGCGGGTTGACCCTGGGAGTGAATCCCGCGAGATCCCCCCGGGTGATCATGACATTCTCGGGAATGAATCGCAGACCCTCGGCCGTACACTCGATCAGGATCGGCCGGCGCGACGTGCCGGACACGGGGTCGAACGGGACCACTTCAAACTTGTTGTCACCCGCCTGCGATTGCTGGGCGGCGCGCAGCCGACGCTTCAGTTCCCGGATCTGCGTTTCGAGTTCGATCCGTTCCTTGACAGTGCCGGTTCCCAGAGCCGAGGCGGACAATTCGCCGGTCATCGTGCCGAGCTTGACCTCCAGTTTTTGGAGTTCGTCCTGCATCGCCGCCACGCGCTGCGCGGCTCCCTTCTGCAATTGCTGTCGCTGAGCCAACAGCCGCGCGCGTTCTTCGCGGGCCGCGGCCAGGTCGTTCAATCGCCCATTCCAACGGGCGATCAGCGCGTCCAGCTCGCGCAGCCGTTGTTCGAGCGCGATGGCACGAACATCCATCGCGGGTTCTGCGGGCTCGTCTTCCGGTTCGGTCGGAATGAAACTCGACGGCGCGGCGGGAGGATCGATGGCCGACGGTCCGGGTGGTGCGACACTCATCAGCGGGAGCGCCGGGACGGACGGCGCGGCCTCGGCAACGGCCTGATCAGCCGCGCGATCGTGCAGCATGCGCGTCGTCACCAGCAGCAGGAAGATCAGTGAACCCATCGTACAGACCAGCACCGCCAGAAACGGAAACAGTGCGACAGACTGCGAACTCTTGGGACGCTGACTCATGGGGGCGGTTCACTTGAAGTTCGGGAATTCGATCCCGAGACCAGGCTTGAGAAACGGGGAAGTGCAAGGTGAGAAGTGATTAGTCCTCAATCAAGCGACCCCACTGAGCTTGTCTCGGTGGCTCGCGGGCTTTTGCACTACGTAGTGCGGCATTTCAGGTGAAAGCGGTCGTAGAGCAAAAGCCCGATTTCCACCGAGGCGAGCTCGGTGGGGTTTTGGGACACCACTTGATTGAGGACTAGTGCAACGTGCAAATCTCAAGAATGAATACGGACCGACTTCGTTCATTTTCACAAAACTCGTCGCGATAACATGGCCGTCTCATCGCTGTAGGCTGACGTCAGGTCTTCAGCTCGGAGGGCGGCAGGTTGTAGCCCACGGCGCGAGCCGTGGGTTGAGTGGCGAAGGTGCTGGATTAGCCCGGAGGGCGATACTTCGATGAACGTTTCACTTCCTTCGATGTGTCGCCCTCCGGGCTGTGGGAGCTTGTTGACGATCCCCCACGGCTCGCGCCGTGGGCTACGATCTGCCGCCCTCCGGGCTAAAACCACCACGATCACTGTCAGGTCAGCGCTGTAGGTCTGACCACTGACCACTGACAAATGACCAATAACCAATGTCACAGATCACTCCTCAATTCCCTCCAATATCGCCCGCCACCTAAGCGGCCTTGCCTTTGACCCGGGCCGTCATCAGGTTGATTGCGGCGTTCAGGTTCAGCAGGGTTTCTTCCAGCGAATCGACCACCCGCACCGAGTCCAGGTTTTGGGCCAGCCGTTCTTCGAGGCGGACCAGTTGCGA
>JAYTIB010000339.1:0-1892 GCA_043732205.1 Schlesneria sp.
CAGCTTCCCGATGCCGAAGTGACCAGCGAGTTCCTGTCGCTGTTCGGCAAGCCTCAACGGGCCGAAGCCTGCGAGTGCGAGCGCGATGGCGAATCGAACATGCTCCAGGCGCTGCACCTGATCAACGGGAACTCGATCCTGCGCCGAGTCACCGACGCCAACGGGCGAGTCGCGCAACTCATCAAACAGCACCCGACGAACGATCCGCTGATCGAGGACGTTTACCTGTGGAGCCTGTCCCGTCGGCCGACCGCCAAAGAAGTCGAGGTTGCCCAGCGCCACTTCGCCTCCTACGGCGAACCGCTGCGCCTCGACGCGGCTCAAGACCTTATGTGGAGCCTCTTGAACAGTCGCGACTTCCTGCTGGTGCATTGATCTCTTGCGACGACCCCGCTGGCGTCATTCGTCGCCATCCTTGGTCGGGGGGCTGTCGAGCTTGGTCCACACGTTTTCACCCACCGCGATTCGTTCGTTAGCAGCCTGTTGAAAATCTCGTGGAGGGTGGGTTCCACGTCAGGGGTCAAGCACTTCGGATTTCGGAATTGGCCGAGCAAAACGTTCGCCACAATCATGGCTGAAAGCGGCCAATTCCGAAATCCGAAGTGCCTGACCCCGGCCGGTGCGCAACAAATCCCGGAAGAACACAATCTGTCGTCAAGACCAAGTTTTCATCAGCCCAGGGCCACCCCGCCGCGCGACGTTTCATTCGTCGCTCAGCACGGTATCCAGATCGGCTGGCGAGCTAACCCTAACGTGGCCGCTCTTCAGTCCGGCGAGGTCGATGTGGTCGCCGTGCTTCATGATTTCAAAGCGTCTCGTGCCGGTGTCCGTCGCGGGGACATACGCCAGCACGTACGACGAACCGATCACGCCGAGTCGCCCCTTGTGGACCTGCACCACGAGTGCGGTCCCTTCGTCGATTCCGAAGGCCACCCGATTGGGATGTCTCTCCAAGAGACCGATCAGGCGGTTGAGGCGATTCCGACGGAGGAAGTGCTGGTCGATGATCGCCTCCCGAAAGAGATCGAAGCCGCGACTCTCAATGGCTGCGTCGGACCCCTGTTCGATCATGACCTTCGTCATCGCAGCAGCTCCGGCCGAGCTGCCCCCCACGACGCCACCTCGATCGAGCACTGCTTGCAGCTTCTCCTCGATCAGTGTCCCGGCGTAACGCTCCGACAAGAGCGCCTGCTGTCCGCCGCTGAGCCACACTCCGGTGGCCTCGTCGAGCGGCTGGCCAAACGGGGCGCGATTGGCTTCATCCCGCGAAGCGGCTTGCAGGACATGAACCAATGTCACTCCGAGTACCCGCCACGATTCACTCATGGAAATGATCTGCGTCGAGTCGGCTTCGTAGGCCGGGATGATGATGATCCGCGCGCGTTGGGAGCCGCCCGCGAGATCGAGAAACCGCTGACGAATCTCGGGCGGCAATTGGCCTCCCCCCGCGATGACCAGCGTGCCCCCTTCAAACCGGCGAAGGAAGTCGATCTCTGACGAATGATCGACAGGCGGCCGACTGAGCCAGTCGCCGAAGCACAGCGCCGCTAATGACAGCACCGTGATGCCAACCCAACGGACGATCGATCGTCGCGAGTTTGGCCGAACCTGCGTGGTTGAGCTGTCGGGAACCATCGCATCGTCCTCGGTGTTCGCTCCGCCTGTGACGACTCGAGCCGAGAGGCGGCTCCTCCTGATGAACTCATTTGGAGTGCGGCGGCTCGACGCCGCTTTGGAATTTTGGACGCAGCCCTTTGACTCCTACGAGACTCGACCGCCACAGCCGGGGAATGGAAAAACAAAAATGCCAAAGCGGAGTCGAGCCTCCGCACTCCAAAGGAAACCGCCTCGTCAACAGTCTGTGTCAAACGGCTTTTCATCAGCCCGCAGTT
>JAYTIB010000340.1:0-1887 GCA_043732205.1 Schlesneria sp.
CCCGTCGCTCCGCCGACGGGACGGCTCGTGATCACCGGCCAAACTCAACCATGCGTGGACTCGAAGCCTGTCGACAAGAGCCGCTCGACAAGCGTTCCGCTCCGGCGGCCACCGCAGGAATCAGCTCCAGTAGTTCTCGCCGTGCCAGTTCATGGGAGGCTTGGTCTGAACCTCGATGTCGCCGTTGACCTGCATCTGGCAGGCCAGGCGCAGATCCTTCTCGTGTCCGAGCCGCGCGAAGAAGGTCAGCGGGTTCGTGATCATGGAGACCTTCTCGAACGTGCTCTGCTGCGAGCAGTTCTCCAGCCCCTTCTTCACGATGACCCGGCAACTGGTACACAGCCCGTTCCCGAGGCAGTTGAGGTAGTTGTGCGGGAACGGATAGAGCTGCACGCCCGCCTTGATGGCTTCCCTCCGCAGGTTGGCTCCGGCGGGGACTTCCAGCGTTTTCTTCTCGTTGACGAATGTGATGGTCGGCATTTCGACGCGGTTCCTGAATCAGATTCCAATCGGTCCAACGGCTGCGCGGAGATGATAAAGTCGACCGGCGGTTGGCCGCAAGTCGACGAAGCTTGTGGAATGCCGACGCATCGGATTCAATGCGGCCCGCTGAGACTCACTGATCTTTCTGCCTCTCTCTTTCTGTCTCGTTCTTCCCGCACCGACAAGGCCGGGAGACAGAAAGAGAGAGGCAGAAAGATGACCACCGATGAAGTCCTGGCGAACACTCGGAAGCAAGAGATGTGCAGCCCGTTCGTCTTCGCGTCTGCCCCTTCCTTCTGACCGCTGTCCCCTGACACCTGACCCCCGCCACTTCTTCTCGGAATCGCCACATGGAAATCCGCCAGCTCACTGTCCCCCTTGTTGAAGTTGCCGCCGACTGGTTGGTCGTGCCGGTCGTCGAACCGGTCGAGATCTCGGGACAGGTGGCCGCTTTGGATGCGGCGCTGTCGGGTGCGTTGTCTCGGCTGATGGAGTTGGGCGATCTCACTGGCAAGTTCGCTTCGACCGTGGCCCTGCGCGGAGTGACGGGCGTCGCGGCGTCGCGGCTGCTGCTGCTGGGACTCGGTAAGCCCGACGAGTTGACAGTCGGCCGCCTCGACCGGGCACTGATGACCGCCGCGCGGATGATCTCGGACAAGGAGAATGTCCGCGCGGCATTCGCCGTTCCGGATGCCGCAGTCGGTGGTATCACGCCCGCCCAGTTCGCGAGCGCCACAGCGACATCCGCGTTGACCGGCTCGCTCGGACAGGATCTGTTTCGCACCGAACGAAACCGGTTCCCGTTCGCGTCCGCCAGCATTGTCTCTTCCACAACGACCAGCGACGGACTGGCAGTGGCGGTCGAACGCGGTCGGATTCTCGGTGAGGCGGTCAACCTGGCGCGCGATCTGGTCAATCGTCCGCCCCAAGAGATCACCCCGATCGGCTTCGCGAACCGGGCCGTCGCCGTCGCCGTGGAATTCGGGCTGACGTGCGAAGTCTTCGACCAGTCTCGATTGGAACACGAGCGGATGCGATCCCTGTTGGCGGTGTCACAGGGGAGCACCGAGCCGCCGCGGATGGTCATCGTTGAACATCGTGGCGGTGCGCCCGATGCGCCCACGTTGGCGCTGGTTGGCAAGGGGGTGACGTTCGACAGCGGCGGCCTGTCGCTCAAGCCGACGGATGGCATGCTCACCATGAAGTGCGACATGGCGGGCGCTGCCACGGTGCTGGGCGCGATGACTGCGATCGCGCGGTTGAAGCTGCCGGTCAATGTCGTGGGCTACATGGGGTTGGTTGAAAACATGCCCAGTGGATCGGCCTTCAAGCTGGGTGACATCCTGACGGCGCGCAACGGCGTGACCATCGAAGTGCTGAACACCGATGCCGAGGGACGCCTCG
>JAYTIB010000341.1:0-1884 GCA_043732205.1 Schlesneria sp.
AGATGTGCCGGATGCTGGGTGAAGTGGCTGGGGCGTGAGATCTGGTCGATCTGCCGACCGTCGAGCGATTGAAAGCGCAGCCACGCCGTGATCTGGTACGTCGGCGAAAACACCGGCAACTGTTCGCCGCGCTGGCGAATCGTTTCGGCAATCTGGCGCGTCGCGTCATTCACCCCGTATTGCCGGGTGATGCGATCCCCCTCGATCGGGATCACCGGCAGTGGCACGAGCAGGTGAATCGACAGCGTCAGGACACACGCCGCCGGGATGATGAACGACGCCGTGGTCCACTCGCGCCAGGATTTCGACCGGCTGACGGATTCATACCAGACGGCCGCCAACGGCCAGAACGAGACAAACATGACCAGCGCCCAATTCCCCTGCAGCGGCGCCTGAGTCGCCTTGTAGAGGAAGAAGGTCATCGGCAGGGCGTACAGGCAGGCACACGCACGCAGCCGCGGGTTTTCGCACAGCTTCCGAAAGTTCCAAATCACCCACGGATAGAGGAAGAATGGCAGCGTGCCGAACAACAGCAATTGGACGCCAATGAACTCGCCAAACGGTTTGAGGCCCGGCCGTGAATCCCCCATCGAATGCCGCCACTGAAACAGCAACGGGACGAAGTCATGCTGGATGTTGTGAATCAGGATCGGCGACGCCACCACGAACGACACGACACCGTGCAGGATGTAACCCGGCAGCCAACGCCGCCACAGATGCCGCACGAGGCAAAAGCTGACGAAGCCCGAGGGGACCGCCAGCGCCATCGTGTACTTGCCGAGCACTCCACCACCGAGAATCACTCCGCCCACCGTCCACAGCCACCATGGAACCGTTGTGTCCGCCGGGTCCGCAGCAACCGGTCCCTCATCGGCGACCGGAGTCAGCCGGCGATGCACTTCGACCAGCCACCAGACATACGCCGCCCACGCACAGAGCAGCGGCGTGTCGGGAGTGATCATCACCGCGCCGAGCGTGAAGAGCGGAGTCAGCACGATTCCCGGCAGCAGTGATTTCGGCCGCGACAGATGCGCGATCACCGCCACGACAAACGCGATCGCCAGACAGGCCGGCACGCGAAACCCGAAGATGCTGTCGCCGAACACGGCGGTGGAGAGCCGGATCATGTACGCCGTCAGCGGCGGATGATCGTAGTAACTGAACTGAAGCGGGCGAGCCCAACTCCAGTAGTACACTTCATCGTCCGCCGCGGGCAGCACTGCGGCGAGCATCAGATAGACGGCCAGCAACCCCGCGATCAGCCACGCTTCCCTGCGACGCCCCAATGTCATGTCAAATTCGCTCCATCGATGTGCCGAATCCGAATCCGCTCCAACCGCGACTGTGTATTCGAATTCCAGCCCGGAACGCAATCGCATTCTGGCGGTCAGCATTCGTTGGCCCCCGGCGACTGCCTCGACAGACTGCCGGAACTTCATGTCGCTGGCTCGGCGAATCCGGCGTCCGGTGACTTCCCGCTGGCGTTCGGCGCGAACTTGTTGCCTCAGAGCAGAGCTTGTTCATCCGGGACTTCGACCGTGAAATCGACGCGATCGTAGACTTCCGCCAGTGGCAGTTCGATCCCGATCGACGGCAGCGCGACCGCTTGATTGAGGTTTGCAACGACGCTCAGCGTCCAAGTGTCGTCGTCATTCCGGAGGTACCGGTGAATCATCGGTTCGTCTTGGAAGACCAGAACGTACTCGCGAAGGGACGGGATCGTGCGGTAATTGTCGAACTTCACGCCCCGGTCGTACGCTTCCGTGGTTTTCGACAGGACTTCGACCAGCAGCGTGGGGTTGAGCACCGTGTCCTTGTGTTTGTCGTCAAACTCCAGTTCGGAGCAGATCACGCTCACATCCGGATAGGTGTAGAGGCCGGTGG
>JAYTIB010000342.1:0-1883 GCA_043732205.1 Schlesneria sp.
CGGAAAACATCAGGCCCGCCAGGGCGGCACTCAAGAGTCCAGTCATTCTGCATCCGGAAATTGCGTTCATCGAAACCTGCTCCTAGTTGTGGATCATGCTCAGCGGTGCGGACCCCGGTCGGGCGGCAAGCCGCACAGGCGTTATATCGTGTTTATCGGAAACAGACACCGTTCTCGGATCAATCATCACCACCTGCCAAGTCCAAGCCCCATTTCCTGCCGAAGTCGGAATTCCCGCTATCGAATTGCCCAAGCCCCCATGAGGATGTCGATTCATACGTCGGTGCAATCAAGTGTTGAGACGAATTCCAATCGACGCGATTCGCAGGTGGTTCCTCTGACGGGGGTGGAGCCAAACGCGGAACGAACGGGAGGGTCGTGACCCAACCCAATTGACGCGGGGGATAGAATCGGAATGCGGAGTCCGACCGTCCCCCTGGTCAGCGCTGAATGCTGTGTGAGGAAATCTGGAGAGACCGCCACCTGGGAGTTCCGCCGGTGCGAGAGAGAGCAACGCGGCCGGCGTTGGTTTAAGGAGACATTTCAATGCTCGTACTATCCCGCCAGCGCGATGAAAGCATTTTCATCGGCGACAACATCAAGATCACCGTCGTCGACATTCGCGGCGACAAAGTTCGGTTGGGCATCGAAGCCCCGACCGAGATTCCGGTTCATCGTCAGGAAGTTTACGAAGCAATCCAGCGCGAACATCAGCGAGGTGCGGCAGTCGCCGTCAAAACCGAAAGCACGGCCAAGTAACTTGACCCGCGAAGGACTCTGGGACGGCTGCCTTCTCTCTCCTTCAGTGCCGACGACTCCGCAACGTTTTTTGCCTCTCTGGCATGCTGATGACAATTGCGAATGCTCACCGAGCCGGACACTTGTCCGGCTCGTTCTGTTTCCACATTTGGATTGCGGAGATTCATCTCCGCTTTCTTTTCTCGTCGACGTTCCTCGACCGACTCCCTCGCTGACGCTGTCGTGTAGCTGAATTCGCAAGAATTCAGATTGAGGAGTCGAGCCTTACTCGCCTGAATTCTTGCGAATTCAGCTACCTCCCCGAAAACAGCGTCACTTCACGACCGACGCTGCGGGTTACTTCGGCTTGTCCGCGGTCAGGAACCGCGTGGTGAATGCCTCGCTGGCCGCGACCGCACCGGGTTTGATGGAGCCGATCTCCACCATCTGATTCGTCAGGGTCTGCCAGCGCTCGGCGGTCATTTCTCCCAGACGTTCGGCGGCGAACCCTTCGGGCAGGCAGAGCGGCTTGAGCGCCGCGACGCCGAATGCGAGCACATCCAACCCCATCTCGGGATTCTGCTCGTGGATGAACTTGTTCGTGGCGTCGGGTTCCGCGAGATACTTGCGCCAGCCGCGCACACAGGCCCGCGTCATTTTCGCGACCAGTTCGGGCTGCTTCTCGATCATCTCGCGCTGGGCGATCAGCATGCTGGTGTACGTGTTGAATCCCAGGTCCGACAGCATCAGGCAGTGCGGATCGCCCTCCTTCTGTTGAGCCTGAAACGGCTCGCTGAAACTGTACGCCTGCTGGCCGTAGTCCGGTTCGATCAGGAACTGCACGACGTTGCCCGGATACTTCACAATCTGCACGTCGGACAGGTCGACCCGCTTCTTCAGGTAAAGGGCGAACGGTTGGTCGGCGTTGATGGCCAGCGTGAGCGGCCGCTTGATCGCCAGATCTTCCAGCTTCGTCAGGCCGCTCTTCTTGTGGACCATGATGCAGCGGGGACTGTCTTGAATGGGACTCATCACGGCCACCGCATCCGCCTGTTGAGCCCGCCAGGTCAGCAGCTTGTCGGCATTGTCCACTCCGAAGGTGACCGCCCCGCTGGCGACATCCGCCACCACGCGCACGCCGGGAC
>JAYTIB010000343.1:0-1882 GCA_043732205.1 Schlesneria sp.
CAGGGAGTTCGCGTCGGCGAAGCGATCGCCGATCAAGCGGACACCCGCCTTGAGTGCCGTGTCGAACGCGGCGACGGACATGGTCGGCTTCGTCGTGACGATCGGCTTGGTCGACTTCGCTTGCTTCTCTTCGCCAGGGCGTTCGAGCACACCGAATCTTCGGCCGGACGCCGCAGGCCGGACCTCGTCGCTGAAGACGACGTCGTTAAACAGCACGTGACGGATGACGAGCAGCGATCCGGTTCCCGCGACGGTCATCGTTCCCGTCGCATCGCCGGCGAAGTTTTGGGCGGAGGGTTCCATCGGATGGTAGGTGAATCCCCCCTCGCGCCGTTGCGTCATGAGCAGCCATTTGGCCGCCCGTTCCCAAGTTTCAGTCGGCACCTCGACCCCCGCCCTGGCCGCGGCCCACAAACCCAGAATGGCGTACTGCGTGATGCTGGTGTCCCCAAAATCCCCGCTCCCGGCGTTTTCCGTGGGGTAATACCAGGCACCGTGGGGTCGTTGCCGGGCCACCAAGTATCGGGCGATCAATTCCAGTTGCGGGCGATAGGCTTCACGGTCGACGGCCTCCAGCAGCATCGCGTCGACACCCGCCTCGTAGTTGTGATGCGTGCCCCCCAAATAACCGTTGGTTTGGCACCTGCTCAGCACATCCTGCACGGCCTTCTGCACGTCCGGATGCTGCTTGTCCACACCCGCCTTAAGCAGGCTGTAGCAGGCCAGGTTGCCGGCCGCCCCCGTCTTCGGAGACTTGAGCAGATAGTCCTTTGCCCGGTCGATGGCGCGCTGGATTTGTGCCTTGTCGGCGGCATGTGTCCCGCCCGGCCACCCGCCAACCAGCAGTCCGCCGATCAATGCGAGCCTCATCCAACACGCGGGACGGAACATGTTTGAATCCAGACAAGAAATGATTCGCGACGGGACGATTCCCCGACGATCGTAGGCCCGCGTGCGACAACGTGTCAATCGGGCGCGATTCGCCGCGCGACGGCTATGGCTTGGCGCTCATGTCGCACTGGCAGTGAAACTGTCCGCAGCCGGGACATCCCGAGCCGTACTTCTTTCGCACGGCGGCTTCCAGATCGACACCGGCAACATTGGCGATCGTGGCCAGCCAGGCCATGACATCCGCGAACTCCAGCGCCAGCGCTTCGTGATCGTCCTCACGCAGCGCCGCCGCCAGTTCGCCCACCTCTTCCATCAACCACATGAATGTTCCTTCGACCCCGCGGGCCTCGTCCTTGGCCCCGTACATCCGGCGGATCAGGGATTGCAAATCGCGGAGAGAGAGCGGTGCTGGTTCTGTCATGGTTTGCTTCTTTGGAAACTCAAGGAGTGTGGCTGGGGTCGAGTCTTCGAGCCCCCAGCGAGTGGTATACCTCACGCGGCCGAAGGCGAGTCGTTTAACCGCGTGGGCATCGCCCCGCGCGTGAGCGGTGATTCACGCTCAAAACACGCGGGGCGATGCCCGCGCGGTTAAACGAAAACATCTCATTCATGCCCGCGAACAGCATCATCCGACGAGTCATCATCCGACTGGGGGCTCGAAGACTCGACCCCAGCCACACCAGCGAATGTCTTCTCAGATTCCTTTCCGCGCGGCGGCATCAATTCGGATTGAGATAGTACCACCACAGCGCGGCCACCTCGCGCAGCATGAACCGTTCCTGATAATACAGCCGGCGCGAATCCACCGCCGGGACCGTCCAGACCTCCCAGCCGGCGCGGCGGAAACAGAGCTTGATCCGCGGAAGATGATAGAAGTTGCTGACTGCCAGCACGCGCGGTGGATCGTTGCCGTCAGACCGCGCGACCAGATTGCGAACGGTCGCCTGAGTGTTCAGCCCGTCGCGATCCAGTTCGATGGCGCTGTCGGGAA
>JAYTIB010000344.1:0-1882 GCA_043732205.1 Schlesneria sp.
GGCCGCGTGAGGTATAGTCGAGCGGCCGAATGTGAGTCGTTTTAACCCGTGGGGAAAGCCCCGCGCGTGAGCGGTGATTCACGCTCAAAACACGCGGGGCGATGCCCACGCGGTTAAACGAAAACATCTCATTCATGCCCGCGAGCAGTATAAGAAGAAGTCGTCAGAGGCCGTCTGGTCCGCCTCCGGTCTCCCGGCTCCCACTTGTCACGACAGGAATCCAGCTTGGTGACTCCGCAAACTTCGAATGCCCGCTGGGTGGTGCTGATTCCGGTTCTGGCGGCACTCGTTCTGACGGTGCTCTGGCTGGTGCCGGGATCGCGCGGCGGATCGAATGCGCTGGTTGTCTACTGCGCCCACGACTCCGTCTATGCGGACCAGATCCTGAAGGAGTTCGAGCGGCAGACCGGCATTCATGTCGATGTGCGCTACGACACCGAGGCCACGAAGTCGCTCGGGCTGATCAATCTGATCCTGCAGGAACGGCGGCAACCCCGCTGTGATGTCTTCTGGAACAACGAATTGCTGGGAACGATGGACCTGCAATCGCAGGGGCTGTTGGAGCCGCACCGGGGCACGGGCTGGAAGAGGCTCCCCGACAAGTATCGCGATGCCGACGGACACTGGGTCGGATTCGGCGCGCGGCTGCGGGTGATGATCGTCAACACGCGGCAATTGTCCGCCGATGAGGAGACGGTGCTAAGTCTCTTCGCGTTCGAACCGTCGCGGGCCGCGTTGGCGAAGCCGCTGTTCGGGACGACGCTCACCCACTACACGGTCTTGTGGCGGGAATGGGGGCCGGAGCGACTGAAGGATTGGCACCGTGACCTGCAGTTGCGCGGGGTCCGCGAAGTGGACGGCAATGGCGCGGTGAAGGATCTCGTCGCGCAGGGCGTCTGCGACGCGGGGCTCACCGACACCGACGACTTCTTCGTCGCCATTGATGATGGCCGGCCGGTCGAAATGCTGCCGGTCCGTCTGCCGATCGAGCCGCATGCCGACAACGATCGGGAACCCAAGACGGGGACGATCTGCATCCCCAACACAGCGGCCATCATTCGCGGAACGAGACAGCGCGAGGCGGCCCGGAAGCTGGTCGACTTCCTCGCCTCGGCCGAGACCGAACTGGCACTCGCCCGATCCAAGTCGCGGCAGGTGCCGCTTGGCCCGGTCGACGAGGCACAACTGCCGGATGAAGTCCGCCGGATGAAGGTCTGGGCCGATGACGGCATCGACCTGCGTCCGCTGTTGCCGGCCCGCCGCGAATGTTTGCAATGGTTGAAGTCGGAGTATCTGCGATGAGTCTGGCTGCCACCTGCTGGTGGACGCTGGCTCGCACCGTGGTGCTGTGTCTGTTGGCGTGGCCGGTCTGCCGAATCATCGAGCGGTCGTTGAATCACCTGTCGCAGCGCTGGCGACCCTGGCTGCTGGCGGGGCTGCTGGCTCCGTGCTGTTTTCCCGAGTTGCTGGTCGGTTACGCCTTCCGCGACCTGGCGCTGGCGGAGCCGAACTGGGCCGAGGCGCTGTGCAGCGGGTTGTTGTTCGTCCGGATGATCCCGGTGGGAACAATCGCGTTGCTGGCGGCTCCGCGATCGAGTCTCGATGCGACCGCGCTGTACTGTCGGCAACTGCTGGGACGTTCCCGCTCCGGTTGGCGGCGGCATGGGCTGGAAGTCGCTCGCTGTTATTGGCACGGTCCGATCGTGCGCGCCCTGCCGGCGTTGGCACTGATGAGCATCGTGGCGTTTCAAGAATTCGAACTGGCGGCCCTGTTGCAGACGATGAGTTGGACCGACTGGTTTGTGGCGGCGGAGCGTGTCGGCTTGGACCGCGGCGAGATGCTGCGGCAGTCGCTGCTGCCGCTGCTCTGGCAGACGCCGCT
>JAYTIB010000345.1:0-13151 GCA_043732205.1 Schlesneria sp.
GAAGTCCCCGGTGACGTCACAGCAGAGCCGGGTGGCGTCAGCCCAATGGCGCTGACTTTACCAACCCGACGCGTAAGCGAGGGCGAGTGAGAGGGGCCAGTCCCTGCCATTCCCTCGCTTACGCTTCGGGTTACTTGGCTCGAGTCAGTGCCATTGGGCGTCAGCCCCCGGACTCCGTCGGCGGTGCCGCCTCGCGCCGTCAAGCAATCGCGCCGCGTCAGCCAGAGTTCCAACAGCCCCGCCGACACCAACAGCACCAGCAGCGGCCAGCGACTCATCCATCCCATCAGTCCCAGTCCCAGCATCATCAGCGAGAGCGTGGCCAGTCCGAGACAACCGGCGAAGAAGAATCGTTCGGCGCGATCGAACCGCGAACAGATGCGCAGCGCCCGCAATTCCAATCGGCCGATGCCGAGTGCTCCCGCCCACAAGACAACGGCGATCATCAGGAACGGCAGGCGCTGCCCGAGATACAACCAACTCCACAGGGGCGCATTCGGCACGACGGGAGGATCAATCAGATCCAGCAGGTCGAAGGGGAGCACGTGCCAAACCATCCACCGGATCGTGCGATGTTCGCTCGCCACGACAAACGGATTGTTGGGGAGGCCGAAGCTGTAGAACCAGAGGCAGAACAAGATCAACCAAGCCAGCGCGAGAACCAGCCGCGGCGTGGCGTCTCCCGGCGGCATCGGGACGGGGTCGGGAGTTTTTTTCATGCCGCAACACCTCGATTTGAGCCATTGTGAGCGGCGTCGTGCGGCATGAAAAAGACTCCCGACCCCTTCGAAGAGGCGTCACGTTTCGTCACTGGAACGGATCCACTTCTTGACCGTCGGCATCTGATGTTCCCGCAAGCGATGCATCAGCCGGGCGGGCTGATCGTCGACGACAAACAGCCGCCGATGTTCCTCGCGGCAGAAGCCGTCGGTGATCGCCCGGTCGATCATCGCCACCAGCGGATCGAAGTAGCCCGCGCTGTTCAGCAGGCCGATCGGCTTGCCGTGCAGTCCGAGCTGCGCCCACGTCAACACCTCGAACAGTTCTTCGAACGTCCCCAGACCGCCGGGCAGTGCGACGAACGCATCCGACAGTTCGGACATCAGCGCCTTGCGCTCGTGCATGTTGTCCGTCAGCCGGACATCGGTCACTCCCTCATGCAGTAACTCCCGGGTGGCGAGGAAACGGGGGATGACTCCGATGACGCGACCTCCTGCCTGCAAGACGGCATCGGCGATGGCGCCCATCAGTCCGACGCTGCCGCCGCCGAAAACCAACTCAATGCCATCGGCGGCCAGCATCCGACCGAAGTCGGTGGCGGCCTGACGATGAACGGGGTCAAGCCCCGCACTGGAACCGCAGAACACGCACAACCTGTTCAGATCCACCACGATGACTTTCGTAGGACGGCCCTTCCGGGCCATCGCATCTTGGAAAACAAAAGCACTTGGGCGGATTGAAATCCGCCCCACCGGGAACCGCTGCCCCGCGTCGGGCGGCATGATATACCTCACACGGGAGAAAGTGACAAATTCGACTCGTTTAACCCTGAGCCAACGGCGAAGGGGGAGCGGGCGGAAGCTCTGTCTCCGCTGGCAACGTTGGCGCGCGTCGGGCGCTGGCACCCGACACCTTCGCCGTTGGCTCAGGGTTAAACGACTCTGTCTGGGCCGCGTACGCTATAACATCGAGCCCCATGCACCACCTTATCGAGTCCCTCCGCAGAGTCTTCGTCACCACTTGGCCGTCGGCGGTCGTGGCGTTGGCGGCGTGGATCAGCATTGTGGTCTGCATCGATCCGGCCGGCAGCTATCCGACGATGCCGCAGGGGCCGGGCCTGACCGTCGATGAAATCTTCAACGTCGAGCAGGGGGTGTATCTGGTCGAGCAGTCCAAGAACCTGGGCTGGCTCAACCTGATACCGGGGACGTCGGTCGAGGCGTTTCGGCCTGTGAACGGATACAACCCCGACCACCCGCCGCTCGGCCGATACTGGTTAGGCGTGCATCACCAACTGACCTGGTGGATCGCACCGCCGCACCAGCCGGACGGCCCGTTCGTGACGGCGTGTGCGCGGACCGGCTCGGCCACGGCGTTCGCGCTCACGGTCTGGCTGATTGGCGCATTCGTCTCGATCATGTCGTCGTCGACGATGTCTCCATCAACGGCATCACCACCCGGAGGTTCCGCACGGGGCGCGACGACGTTCCGCCATTGGGCGGGACCGCTGGCGTGTCTGTCATTGGTCCTGATGCCGCGGGTCTACGGTCACGCTCATTTGGCGGCGCTGGAGAGCATCACGAACCTGACGTGTACGGCCGCCGTGCTGGCGATCGCGGCGTGGTGGTCCGGCCCGGCACCCCCCACGCGCCGCGCGGCGTTGGTCGCGGGAGTTGTGATGGGACTCGCCCTGCTCACCAAGATCCAGGCGGTGCTGATTCCGGTTCCGGTCATCGTCTGGTCGTTGCTCCGTTGGCGTCAGAAGGCGATTGAGCCGCTGCTGGTCTGGGGCACGACGGCACTCGTCCTGTTCTTCGCCGCGTGGCCGTATCTGTGGCTCGACCCAGTGGGACACCTGCTCGAATACCTGGGCCGCACGACGAATCGCGCGACACTCAACTGCTTCTACTTCGGCACCATCTACAAAGACAAAGCGGTCCCGTGGCACTATCCGTTCGTGATGTTCGCCGTGACGGTTCCGGTGGGACTGCATGCGTTGGGCGTGCTGGGGGTGAAGAAAGGAGACAGGAGTCAGGGGACAGGGGATAGGAGTCAGAAGCTCATCGCGGACGAGTGGCGACGTTGGCTGCTGTTGGCGTGCGGACTGTTTCCATTGATCGTGTTCGCGCTGCCGAAGGTCGCCGTGTATGACGGCGAGCGTCTGTTTCTGACGGTGTTTCCGCTCTGGGCGATCTTCGTCGGACGCGGAGCCGCGTCTGTGCTGGAGATCACCGCGCGGCGATCCGGCGTTCGGTTGGCGAAGTGCGGGATCTGTGTCGTGATCGTGCTGCAAGCCGCCTCGAATTGGCTCGTTCACCCGCATTATCTCAGCTACTACAATCTCGCCGTGGGTGGCGTGTCGGGCGCTGAGACGCTGGGCTTGGAGATGAATTACTGGGGCGACGGAATCACCCGCAGCCTGCTGGAAGAGGCCGTCACCGAACGTGGTGGATTCACGAGCGTGGAGATCCGGCCGTCACTGCATCAGTTTCAGAACGACGACCTTCTCCGGCAGTCGCCGATCTTGCGGCAACGGCTGGTGAAGGACTCCGATCCGTCCGTCGGCAGTGCCGCGAAACCACTTCGATTCGTGTTCCGCCGGCGTGCCGATCTGAGCGACGACGAGTTTCTCAAGTATCATCATTCGACGGGAAGCGGCGGCCGGTTGGCGGCCTGTGACTCCGTTTCAAGAAATGAAAACAGTGATGACACTGCTCGCGGGCATGACTGAGATGTTTTCGTTTAACCGCGTGGGCATCGCCCCGCGTGTCTTGAGCGTGAATCACCGCTCACGCGCGGGGCGATGCCCACGCGGTTAAACGACTCACTTTCGGCCGCGTGATGTAGAATCGCCGCAGTCCAAATAGCCCTGTCATGTACGACCCCGCTGGAAGAAACCGAAACTGATGACGATCCCCTCAGACGACTCTGCTCTCGAACGTTACAGCCGTCAGATGCGCTTTGCCGGGATCGGTGCGGAGGGGCAGCGGCGATTGGGTGCGTCCAAGGTCTTGCTCTGCGGATGCGGGGCGCTGGGGACCGTGCTGGCGGACACTCTGGTCCGGGCGGGTGTCGGTCTGTTGCGGATCGTCGATCGGGATTTCGTCGATCTGAGCAACTTGCAGCGCCAGGTTCTGTTCGACGAGCAGGACGTGGCCGAGCATCTGCCGAAGGCGGTTGTCGCGGCCGGCAAACTGGCGCGGATCAATTCGCAGGTCGCGCTGGAACCGCATGTGACCGACGTGGACTGGCGGAATGTCCGCGACTTCGTGCGCGGCATGGATCTGATCCTCGACGGCACCGACAACTTCGAAACGCGGTTCCTGATCAACGACGTGTCTTTGGAGACCGGCATCCCGTGGGTCTACGCCGGTGTCGTCGGCAGCCACGGCCAGACGATGGCGATCTTTCCGAATGAAGGAGCCTGCCTGCGCTGCGTGATCGAATCACCGCCCGATCCGGGGACGACCGAGACGTGCGACACCGCCGGTGTGATCGCACCGGCGGTCCACATGGTGACGGCGCTGCAGGCGGCGACGGCACTCAAGATCCTGTCGGGGCAGCGGCACCTGGTCGCACCGCAACTGACGATCGTCGACGTCTGGGAGGGAACCCTGCGCCAGATGAACTTGGGTGGCCTGCAGGAACGGGCACAGTGTCCCGCCTGCGGGCCTCAACAACGTCGCGACTGGTTGAACGGCGGGCAGTCGTCGCATTCGACGATTCTCTGCGGCAGAAACTCGGTGCAGATTTCCCCGGCGGAGCCCGCGCCGTTATCGCTTGATGATCTCTCCGCCAAGCTCTCGCCACTGGGACAGGTGACGCGCAATCCGTACCTGTTGCGGTTCACACCGGCGGGCGCAGATCTGCAACTGACCGTCTTCCGCGACGGCCGGGCGATCATTCAGGGGACGGAAGAGATCACTGTCGCCCGTGGGCTGTACGCGCGCTACGTCGGCGGCTGACGCGGCGGCTGCGGGAGAATCGGAATCGCAGCGACTCCTCGTATTCAGCGTCTGCCCAAGAAGCCGCCATCGCGAAAAGGTCGGCAGGAAATGATCGACCCGTAGGACGGATTTCCAATCCGTCCGGGCTTGACGGACGGATTGGAAATCCGTCCCACGGCCTTGGTGGTTGATTTCCCGCGAACTGCCTCAGTTGATTTGAATCCACACACGCGATCCATCGTTCCGGCAGTGGATGTCTATTCTTTATCCAGCCGTGGCAATTCAATTTGACAGCCTCGGATGTCGACCTAAGTTTCGGGTGTCGGGGATTTCCGACAAGAATTCCTGAGACAGGTGTTCATCCGCGTGTTGCGGCGTGAATCGGTCTCGCGCCGGGGTGGAACGTCCCACCCGCGGCGGCTTTCAGTGTCCCAGTTAGCGAGAGGCCCAGACATGCTGAATCTCAAGAACAAAAGTCGTCGTCGCGGTGGTTTCACATTGATCGAAGTGTTGATTGTCGTGGTGATCCTGGGGATTTTGGCGGCGACCGTGCTGCCACAGTTCACGTCGTCGACGGCCAATGCCAAAGAATCGGCTGTCCGCACCGATCTGAGTTTGTTGCGGTCGCAAATCAACCTGTACAAGTTCCAGCACGACGGGGTGTACCCCAGCGGGACGGCTGACAACGTCGTCAAGCAGTTGACACTCGCCAGCGATCTGACGGGGGGCACTGCCGCGGCGGGAACCGCCGGATACGCGTACGGTCCCTACTTCATTGGCCAGTTGCCGATGAACCCGTACAACGGTGGCAATGGCGTCCTCTGCAAGACGGGCACCCTTGTTGCCGGCGACGTCGATCCTTCCGCCATGCAAGGTGGAGTCAAGGTCGGTTGGGTCTATAGCACGACCACCGGTCAGATCATCACCAACTCGCCCGGAACCGCCGCTGACGGCACGACCCTCCTGAGCGCCCTCTAACACGAGGCCCGGCTGACCTCATCGTCTGCCGCTGACAAACGACTTCGAAAACCACCCGTGATTTCCGGGGTGTCATGAGAGTGAACAACTTTCATGAACCCGGTCACGGGTGTTTTTGCATTTCTGTCGCCCCATTCGCGCTCTTCTTGATTCGCGCGGCCCAAACGATTTCCGCGCGAATCAAACGGAGCGCGAATGGGGAACGCTGCCCGAACTCGGGTGATGACTGGAATGCGTTCGCCCGGCGGTTCCCAGCGATGGCGGTTCACAGTCGTGGATTGGATCGCCTTCCCTTGCGTCGCCTCTGCCGTCTCGGGACACTCTTCGCCGGATTCAAGACCCGTGGCCGCGCCGGCCCCGGCGACTTCCCGCCCGACTCCTTTCCCGAGATCCCGCCATGCGACGCAATACCGTCAAGGCCGCTTTGAAAGCGGGCCAACCCCAGGTCGGAACCTGGTTGTCCCTCGGCAATGTCTTCGCCGCGCGCCTCATGGCGCGGGTCGGCTTCAACTGGTTGACCGTCGATCTGGAACACTCGCCGATCGGTTGGGACAGCGCCGGCCAGTTGTTCGGTGCCGTCGCCGACGCCGGGTGCGTCTGTCTCGCGCGGGTGCCGCGCGGCGACCACGATTACATCAAGCGGGTGCTCGACGCCGGCGCGCACGGAATCGTCGTGCCGATGGTCAACACGGTCGAAGAGGCGAAGATCGCCATCGCCGCCGCCAAGTATCCCCCCACCGGCAACCGGTCGGTCGGCGGCGGGATGCACGCGATGAACTTCGACGCCAGCGCGGGCGACTACTTCAAGCACGCCAACGACGAGATCCTGGTCGTCCTGCAGACCGAATCACCGCAGGGGGTCGAGAACGCCGAGGCGATCTACAGCCTGCCGGGCATCGACGCGATCTTCGTCGGCCCCAATGACCTGACCGCGCAGATGCGCGGCCCCGACGGCATCGACCCTTCGCCCGCCGAGTTGGAGGCGATGCTGCAACGGGTGCTCGCCACCGGTAAGAAATGCGGCACCCCGGTGGGAATCCACGTGCAATCGGTCGAAGCCTGCCAGAAGCGCATCGCGGAAGGCTGGCAATTCATGGCCCTCGGCAGCGAACTGCGGTTCATGGTCACCGAAGCCCAAAAGATGGTGCAGGGTCTGAACCTGAAACAGGCGGGCGATCTGGCCCGGTATTGAGAGGATGTCCGAAAAGGGAGGGCGAGGCTCCTGCCGAGCCGCTGCCGCGTTTGACGCACAATGACATGCGCGGCGCGGCAGGAGCCGCGCCCTCCCGAAAACCGGCTATCCAGATAGCTTCTGAAAGCTCCTCCATGACAACCGCTTCACCCATCCGCCGCGTTCATGTCATCGACTCCCACACCGGCGGCGAGCCGACGCGGGTGGTGATCGATGGCGGCCCCGATCTCGGACACGGATCGATGGCCGAGCGGCGAATTCTCTTCAGCGAGAAGCACGACAACTTCCGTGCGGCCGTCGTCAACGAACCGCGCGGGTCGGACGTGATCATCGGAGCCCTGTTGTGTCCGCCGGTCGACCCGGCCAATGCCGCGGGCGTGCTCTTCTTCAACAATATCGGACCGCTGTGGATGTGCGGACACGGGACGATCGGCCTCGGTGTGACACTCGGGCATCTCGGGCGAATCCAGGCGGGCTCGCATCGGTTGGAGACCGCCGTCGGCATCGTGACGATCGACTACGACGGCAAAAGCCGTGTCAGCTTCGACAACGTCCCCAGTTACCGGTTCGGCCATGACGTGACGGTCGACGTCGAAGGGATCGGCCCGGTGACGGGCGACATCGCCTGGGGTGGCAACTGGTTCTTTCTCGTCGATGCCCAACGCGGGATTCCCTCCGCGAACTCGGTCGTCGGCATCCGTTCGGATCGGAGTGGTCATCCCGTCGCCTTCAGCATCGCCGATGTCGAACGCCTGTCCGACATCACCCGTCGGATTCGCCGCGCCCTGCAAACACAGGGGATCACGGGAGCCGATGGGGGTGAGATCGACCACATCGAACTGTTTGGATCGCCCGGCGATCCCGCCAATCACAGCCGCAACTTTGTGCTCTGTCCGGGTGCCGCCTACGACCGTTCGCCGTGCGGAACGGGAACCTCGGCGAAGCTCGCCTGTCTGTACGCGGACGGCAAACTTCAGCCCGGTCAGACGTGGCGGCAGGAGAGCATTCTGGGCAGCGTGTTCGAAGGATCGGTGCGGTTGGACGGTAACGACCTCATTCCCAATGTCACCGGGACCGCCTACGTGAACGCCGAAGCGACGCTGCTGCTGGACCCGAATGATCCGTTTCAGATGGGGATTGCTTCGTGTCGCAGCGTGTGATCGTGATCGGCGGCGGCGTCATCGGGACGGCGTGTGCCCATTACCTCAACCAGTCCGGTTGGGACGTGACGATCGTCGAGCAGAAGTCCATCGGCAGCGGAGCATCGCACGCCAACTGTGGGTTTGTCTGCCCGAGTCACATCCTTCCGTTGGCCGGTCCCGGCGTGATGGGCAAGACCCTGAAGGCGCTGCTCAGCCCGAATTCGCCGTTCTCGATCAAGCCGCGGTTCGATCCTTCGTTGTGGAGTTGGCTGCTGAACTTCGCCCGCCGCTGCAACGAAAAGGACATGCTCGCGTCCGGCCGCGCGATCAGCTCGCTGCTCAACCAATCGCGGCGTCTGTACGACGAATTGTTCGCGACGGAATCGCTTGATGTCGAATGGCAGACCCGCGGCTTGCTCTTCGCCTTCCAGACCCAGGCCGCGATGGATCACTATGAACACACGGATCATCTGCTCGGTGAGAACTTCGGCCTGCGCGCCGTGCGCTACGATGGCGAAGCGGTCGCGAAACTCGAACCGGCCCTCAAGCCCGGTCTCGCGGGGGGCTGGCACTACGAGGGCGATGCACACCTGCGGCCCGACAAGCTGATGTCGTCATGGCGGCGGCTGCTCGAATCGCGCGGCGTCTCGATCCGGGAACAGTGCGAGTTCCACGGCTTCACATCGTCGAACCGCCGCGTGACCAAGGCGATCACCAACGCGGGTGAGATCGAAGGTGACGCCTTCGTCATCGCCACCGGCGCCTGGACCCCGCTGTTCAATCGGCAGTTGGGCTGCAAGGTTCCGATCCAGCCCGGCAAGGGCTACTCGATGACGATGGCCCGACCGGCGAAGTGCCCGGCGATCCCGCTGATCTTCGAGGAACATCGTGTCGCCGTGACGCCGATGCAATCCGGCTACCGGCTCGGTTCGATCATGGAGTTCGCCGGCTACGACGCAACGATCGACCCGCGCCGCATGGAACAACTCCGCGCCGCAGCCGGTCACTACCTGCAAGAACCGACCGCCGAACCGGTCGTCGAACAATGGTACGGCTGGCGTCCGATGACACCGAACAGCCTGCCGATCATCGACCGCACCAAGTCGTTCGACAACGTCCTCATCGCCGCCGGCCACAACATGCTCGGCCTGTCGATGGCGACCGGCACCGGCCAACTGGTGACAGACCTGCTCAACGCCCGCAACCCGCACATCGACCCGGCACCGTATGCATTGCCATGACCTGAACAGCAGGTCGCCCGTGTCGATGATTCCGCCGCGAACACTCAGAGCATGTGAATCTTTGTGGCGTGGGTTTCAACCCACGCAAGAAGTCGTACCGCGTCGGCTAAAGCCAACGCCACATCTTGCGGATGACCGCCTTGAACTTGAAAGATTCACACGCCCTCAGCGTGCCGGCACGAGGCGTGTGCCCGCATACGCCGCAGGCAGCAGGACGACGAGGCTCGCGAACCAAAACCAAAGGGGCGGCGGAAGCATGAGGTTGTTCGCGACGCCGGCCAGCGTCAGCAGTGCGCCGAGAACGAGGCCGTGTCCGGTCGTCCCCCGCGCCGCCAGCCGCGCGGTGACCCACCCACCCGCCACGCCGCCAAGAATCCAGCCGACGATCACAACGAGGAACGCGCCGACAGGCGCAGCCGCGAGCAGAGCTCGGATCGTTTCGCGGTCCATGACCCCTTCCGCGGACTTCGCCAGTCCGGGATACAGAACACGACCGTTGATCGTTTCAATGATCATCATGACGACGCTCGCGGCCACAAATCCGGCAACGACCGCGGCAATGCTTCTCAAGGCGGAACGCATCAAACCCCCTCGCGTTGGAATGGCTTGTGGACCGGTCACTCGCCACGACTGTGCGGTCGCCGCAGCGAGTCCTTCAGGCTGATGAAGTCTGACAACAGGAAGATCACGGTGAAGAAGGCCAGCAGCAGTTCCATCATTGTCACCAGCTTGGCCGGGATCGTTTGCGGAGTGATGTCTCCGTAACCGAAGAACGTGAAGTTGAGGAAGCTGAAGTAGAGGCACTCGAACACCAGTTCCGGCGGCGTGAAGTCGGGGCGGATCGAACGGAGGCTCCCCTGATCCGCCGACATCAGGCACCAGTAGTCGAGCCCGAACGACAGGATGATCTGGACCATGTTGACGAGCATCAATCCCATGAACCGGTGGTACGGGATGTCCTTCGCGGTCGCCTGCAGGATCTGTTGCAGGTTCTCACCGAAGAAGAAGCTCGTCTTCGCGGCGGCCGCGACCGCGACGAGGACACACACGATCGGCGGGCCGAGCCACCGTTGACCGATCACTCCCTGCAGCGCGCCCGCGATCAGTACGATCACCGCCACCTCGCCCCCCTGCCGCAGCGTGCCGTACAGCAGGGATCGTCGATTCACTTCCACATTGGACCTCACGATCAAACTCGATGGCTGGACGGACGGCAGTGGCTGGGTGGCTCGGCTCGGGCCACTTTTGAAGTTGAGGTGTGCCAAACGTGGCTGGCGGATCGAGTCGGGCCACCCTGCCGAGTTCATCCTTGACCCTGGGTGTCTCGTCGCAATCTCGACAGGTGACCGACAGGCTCACGGAACTGCGTCCTTGATGTCTTGAAAGAAGAGATGCAAACGAATTCAACGAGCAGGGATCAATGTAACTGACAACCGTGGATCACAACAGTTCCCCCATCGCCAATGACGTCCAAGCTCCGGTGAGACTGGCAGAACGATGGGGGCAGAACAATTGAAGACAGGAAGTGGTGCTCAACCCGTCTTCATCATTCTGCCCCCATCGTTCTGCCAGTCCGGTTTTGGCGGCGAATGAAGCAAGTTCCCGGTGTCTTCATGCCCGTGGCGGCACCCTGCCGCCTGTGGTAGAGTTCCAATCGGAATTGGCCGATGTTTGTGGGCGGGAGACAACTCCCTTACGCAATTCCTGTCGATTCACGGGGGGCTTGGAATGTTTTCGTTGCTGGGTGCCTCGGCGAAGTTGTGCGATGGGCTGACGCGGCGCGAGTGGCTGCGCATCGGCGGGCTCGGGACGCTCGGGTTGTCGCTGCCGACATTGCTGCAAGCGCGCGACACCGTTCCCGCGGGAGTCCTGCCGACCGACCGGTCGTTCGGCAAGGCGAAGAACGTCGTCTTCTTGTATCTGCTCGGCGGACCACCGCAGCACGAAACGTTTGATCCCAAACCCGAAGCGCCGCTGGAAGTGCGCGGGCCGTTCAAGCCGATCCACACCAACGTTCCCGGCATCGACTTTTGCGAGTTGCTGCCGCGCACGGCACAGATCGCCGACAAGCTGGCGGTCGTCCGCTCAATCTCGACCGACGACAACAATCATGACAGCAGCGGCTACCAACTGCTGACCGGTTACAAGTACGTCGGGCCGAATTCGCGCACGATCCAGCCGACCGATTGGCCGAGTCTCGCGTCGATGGTGAAGATGCTCAAGCCGAGCGAAGTCCTGCCGCCGTTGTCGGCGGTGACGGTTCCCGATGTCTGGCGGCTGAATGAGAATGTCACGCCCGCCGGTCAGACGGGCGGGTTTCTCGGCAGCCAGTGGAATCCCGATGTCTTCGTCGGCGATCCGGCCGCGGCGAACTACAAGGTGCAGGGCCTGCAACTCAGCTCGCTGCCGCCGCTGCGGATTCGTCAGCGTGAAGACCTGCTGAACCAGGTCGACCGCCACTTCGCGTCGGCGGAGCGCGGCGAGTTGTCCCGCAACTACGGCAAGTTCCAGCGGCAATCGTTTGAGTTGATGACGTCGTCGCGCGCCCGCGACGCCTTCGATCTGTCAAAGGAACCCGAGGTGCTGCGGTTGGCGTATGGTTCGACAACGTGGGGACAAAGCCTGCTGCTCGCGCGGCGATTGATCGAGGCCGGCGTGCGGCTGGTGCATGTGAACTGGCCGCGCGAACCGGGTGACAACGCCGTCGACAATCCGTTGTGGGACACGCATGCCCAGAATGCGGACCGCGTTGAAGACGTATTGTGCCCACAGTTCGACGTCAGCTTTTCCGCGTTCATCAACGATCTCGATCAGCGCGGGTTGCTCGCCGTGACGCTGGTGGTGGCGATTGGCGAATTCGGTCGCACCCCCTCGATCAACGCCAACGGTGGCCGCGATCACTGGGGACCGGTCTTCAGCTTCGCGATGGCCGGTGCGGGGATCGCCGCGGGACAAGTCTACGGAGCCAGTGACGCCAGCGGCGCGTATCCCGCGCGCGACAAGGTGTCGGGCGGCGACCTGACCGCGACGATCTTTCACCTGCTGGGCATCCCGCATGCAGGCACCTTCCACGACCGCGAAGGGCGCGAGCACAAGCTCACACCCGGCGCGCCGATCTATCCGATCCTCGGCATCGAACCCGCCACGCGGGAACGGCGCGAGTCGACCGGTGATATCGCCCGCGTCCCGCCGTTCAGTCAGATCACGCTGCTGAACACCGACTTCGCCGCGAATGTCCCGCTATATGCGGGCGACACCAATCGTCCCAAGGGCTGGCGAGCACTGCCGCTATTGGATGTCGCCGGCGGTCGCTTCGGCGCGGCACTGATCGAAGCCCAGCGCGAGCCGTCAAACAACGGAACCAAGCACGTCGCGATGGGAATCGTTTCTCCAAGCAATGGCGACCGGACCGGAGTGACCCGCATTGCCAAGGGTGAGGCAGCGTTTCTCGCTCAAGAAGTCCGCAGTCCATTCGCGGGTAAGTACGTGCTGAAGGCCCGTCTCCGAGGAGCCGGTTCGTCGCGAGACTTCTTCGACGGCGTCTTCCTGAAGCAGTTCGTCTGCCGCCTGCAATTCTTCCAGTTCACGACCAAGGCGAAGGTGCCCACCGAACGGAAGGAACTCGCCTCGGTTCCGTTCTTGCCGCGGTTCATCGATAGCAGCCTGCCGGGAAACGACTCGTTCGAGTTGGAGAAGGTCTTCGAGAACCCCAACCCCGGCGCGAACTTTTCATTCGGACTCGGCATGGGCGTGGCGATCGTGATCGAGAAAACATCCGACGGCGTGCTGACGGTCCCGGCCGGTGAAGCGGCGTTCCTGCGGATCGACGAAGTCACCGTCGAGTTCACCGGCAAGGCGCGGATCGAGACCGTGAAAGTTTGAGAACCTGTCCACGAATTACGTCGCAATGCGTCCCGTCGGCGGAGCGACG
>JAYTIB010000346.1:0-5124 GCA_043732205.1 Schlesneria sp.
GAAGCTGCGGGAGCAGGGACTGTGGGACTTGTACTGGGATCTGGAACGGCCGCTGATTCCGATTCTCGTCGAGATGGAACAGACCGGCATCCGCGTCGATGTCGGGGAACTGCACCGGCAGAGCATCGATCTGTCGCAGCGACTGAAGGAGTTGATCGCCGAAATTCACAAGATGGCGGGCCACGACTTCAACATCGATTCCCCCAAGCAGCTTCAAGTGGTCCTGTTCGATGAGCTCCAACTCCCCGTCCAGCGGAAAACAAAAACCGGGGCGAGCACCGATCAGGATGTGTTGGAAGAACTCGCCAAGCTGCACCAGTTGCCGGCGAAGATCATCGAACACCGGCATTTGTCGAAGCTCAAGGGGACATATCTCGACGCGCTGCCGCTGCTCGTTCATCCGCGGACCGGCCGGATACACACGTCGTTCAATCAAGTCGTGGCCGCGACGGGGCGGCTCAGTTCCAGCGATCCAAACCTTCAGAACATCCCGATCCGCACGCCCGAGGGTGAACAGATCAGGCGGGCGTTCTTGGCGTCGTCGCTTGGTGGACAATCACTGTTGGCCGACGATTCGTTGTCTCAGGTGCCGATGGGAAATCAAAAACCGGACGGGCAAGAGTGCCCATCCTCCGGCGCGGTGCAACGGGGCCTGTTTGACGACGACGATGCCGCACTGAACCCGGCCTCCGCCGCGAAGCACCTCACGCTCAGCATTTCGCAAACAGACCCTGCTGGGGGGAACGATGAATGGCGGCTGGTTTGTGCCGATTACTCGCAGATCGAGCTGCGCGTGCTGGCGCATTTCAGCCAGGACCGGGAACTGATCGCCGCGTTCGAGCAGGGGATCGACATTCACACGGCGGTCGCGTCCCAGGTGTTTGGCGTCGCCAAAGAATCGGTGACGAGCGACCAGCGCCGGATGGCCAAGGCGGTGAATTTCGGCGTGATCTACGGACAGAGCGCGTTCGGACTGGCCGCCGCACTGGGGATCGACAAGGACGAAGCGGCGGAGTTCATTGACGGGTATTTCGCAAAGTACTCGGGAGTGACGCAGTTCATCGAAGAGACGCTGTCGGAAGTGGAACGGACCGGCTTCGCCACCACGATCCTCGGCCGTCGCCGCGCCATCGACGGCATCCGACCGCTGCGCAATCGCAACCTGACCATGCCCGAGCGGACCGCGGTCAACACGGTCATTCAGGGCTCGGCCGCCGACCTGATCAAGCGCGCCATGCTGGCTGTCCATCGCCGCCTGCGGCAAGACCGCCATCCCGCCCGGATGTTGCTGCAGATCCACGACGAACTGGTGTTCGAAGCCCCGCTGTCGGCGGTTCCCTCGCTGGTGGAATTGGTCCGTCATGAAATGCAGCACGCGATGGAATTGACCGTGCTGCTGATCGTGGATGTGTCGGTCGGGAAAAACTGGCTGGATACGCAACCGGTCTGATGGAGCATTTCCGTCCGTGAACTTTGCTGATTGGCGAAGCCGGGGTGACGTGATCGACATCATTCAGCAATTCGCTCGTTACTCGCCAAGTTGATTCAAGAAACTGTTTGACATCCAAGTGCAGCGCGCATAATGTCGTTGACGATTCACGCCGAGACCGTGGCCGTGTCCGGTTGGCACGGCGGCTCATTGAGTTCAGGACGAATTCACATCGTTTCGGGGCGGCTTTCCACCTCGCTCGTCACATCCCTCAACGTCCGCAAGGAACCATCATGGCGATTCAACCTGTCACGCGAATTCTGGTCCCGTTGGTTGTCGTCGCCTGTTCCGCGGCTTCGGTCGCCGCGCAGGATTGGGGCGCGAAGATGTTCGACCGCACCGAGATCAAGTTCGGCTCGGTCGCGCGCCTGGCGGACACGACGTTCAAGGTGAAGGTCAAAAACCCGTATGTCGAGGAAATCCAGATCACGAGCCTCAGCACGTCGTGCGGATGCATCTCGTGGATCGACAAGCCGACGATCTCGATCCCGTCGAAACAGGAACGGGAACTGACCATCCGACTGGACACGGTCGGCCATTCCGGTGACAAGCATGTCCGGGCGTATGTCTCGCTGTTCGTACCGGCCAAGGGCTTGTCGGCCTCGGTGACGATTCCCGTCGAAGGGCGCATCCGCAGCGACTTCGAGGTTCGTCCGAGCTACGTCGGCTTCGGCCCCATCGACTTGGGGAAGGGCTACATCCAGCGGATCGGCATCACCTACCTCGGCGGCCGGCCGGACTGGAAGATCCTGGAGGCCAAGGTCAACAACCCGCACTTGACGGCCAAATTCGTGGAGAAGAGTCGCGCCGGCGGGTCCGCCACGTATGAAGCCACGGTGGAAATCGACGCCAACGCGCCACTCGGCGTGCTGCGGGATCAGTTGATCCTCACCACCAACGACGTGGGGGATTCCAGCATTTCGATCCCGGTGGAAGCGCGGGTGGAAGCGGACATCGTCGTCACCGACGTCCAATTCGGAACCGTGGCACCGGGACAGACCAAGTCGCTGACCGTCATCGTCCGCGGCAAGAAGCCGTTCAAGATCGAGAAGGTCGACCATGTGATCACCGAAGTCCGGGCCAAGCCGAGTGAGGACGGCAGTCTGCCGGTGAGCGTCAGCAGCACGATCCCTTTGGCGGATGCCATCGTCGTCAAGATCCCCGGTACGACCGCTCCGTTGCACATGCTGACCATCACCGTCACGCCGCCCGCCGAACCGGGAATGTTCGACGAGGAGTTCGCGATTGTGATCGAGGGCCGTCGTCAGCCGGTCACCTTCAAGGCCAGGGGCCGGATTCAACCGCAGGATGTGGGCGGCGGCTCGAAGTAGCTGTCATGTCTCGCGCGGCCCAAACCGACTTGTTTAACCGCGTGGGCATCGCCCCGCGCGTGAGCGCGAACCACCGCTCAAACGCGCGGGGCGATGCCCACGCGGTTAAACGAAAACATCTCATTCAGGCCCGCGAGCGACATTGCCTGCTCGTGCTACCGCCCTTGAATGAACGCCATCACTTCGGCCCGGCTGGACTGGTTCGTCTTGAACAGACCGCGCACGGCGCTGGTGATGGTCACGCTGCCCGGCTTGCGGACTCCGCGGATCGTCATGCACGAATGCGCCGCTTCGATCACGACCACGACTCCCTTCGGGTCCAGTTCCTGTTGCAGCAGGTCGGCGATCTGGTGAGTCATCCGTTCCTGCACCTGCGGCCGGTGTGAAACCTCTTCCACCACGCGGGCCAGCTTGGACAGTCCGACCACTTTGCCGCGGGGCAGATACCCCACATGCGCCGTGCCGATGAACGGCAGCAGGTGATGTTCGCACATGCTGTTGAAGCTGATGTCCCGCACGAGCACCAGTTCGTCGTACTCTTCGGGAAAGACCCGCTGCAGGTGCCGGGCCGGAGTGGACCGCAGCCCGGAGAACAGTTCGGCATACATGCGGGCGACGCGGGCCGGCGTTTCCAGCAATCCCTCGCGGTCGGGATCTTCGCCAACCGCCGCCAAAATCTCCCGGACCGCCCGCTCGATCCGCGGCAAATCCACGGGCACGGGCAAGGCCGGTTCAATGATCGGCGCGGAACTGTGAATACAGTCGTCGGATTCAGACACGGAGTCGTTCACGAGGTGTTTCCCGTAACAAGGTTGGCTGGCCGCGTATCGTAGGACGCAGCGCAGACGAGGTCAAACTGCCGCGCGGCAACTGTGACCTTTGATTCAAGCAGGGTGTGTGTAACGCAGTCGCGTTAAATTGCGTACTGGGCGCAGTCGCTACGACGAAGCCCTCCCCGCTCCACCCCTCCCCCGCACAAGCCCTTTGGAACTGCCGGTTCGAAACTCGCTGGCCTGTTCCAAGAAAGTCCCCACAGGTCCATCACGTTGTCAAAACTTCGAATCGGTTGTTTGCGAGGCAAGATCATCGGCTGTGTCGTTGGCCTTCTTGTTGTCTGCCAGGCGCTGCCGGGGCTGGCGGCTCCTCCCGCCTCCGTTGTGCTCTTGGACTTCAAGGATGATGCGCAGGTTGGCCAGATCCGTGTTAGCGAACATGCGAAGATCGAGCCGACGGCGGAAGTCTATGAGGGGAAGCGGGCCGCGAGGGTTGTGTTTGCGGCGGTGCCGGAAGGAGTGCGCGACTACCCGGCTGTGGTCATTGAGGGGAACGCGCTCAAGGTCCGCGACTTCAGTCCGTTCGAGGCCATCAGTCTGTGGGTCAAGAATGCCGGGCCTGACGATGCCGAGCTGTCGCTGTCGGTCTGGGACAAGGACGGTCATCGCGCCTTCCCGATTCCCTCGACGGTCACGATCAAGCCGGGGCGTTGGGAGCAGGTCGTGTCACGGCTGGTGCTGCACGGCCTCGACTCGAAGCAAATCAGCTCGGTCCATTTCTATCAGAAGGTCAACCGTCAGCCGGTCACGTTGCTGATCGCCGACGTACAGCTTCTTTCGCCTTCCGCCGGCCGCCTTGCCGGGCAGATTCAAGCCACGCGGCAGTCGTTGAACATCGCGCGGGCCAATGCAACGGCGCTGGGAGCCATCGAACTGATCGAACCGAAGATCGCCGCGCTGGCTCGTCGACTGGACGAGATGGGAAACTCGTCGGGGGTGGTCAACACGGCATCGGCTGCGATGGAGCGGTTGCGGGAACTTTCCCAGGTCTCGGCGGAGGCTCAGGGCCTGGCCAAGTCGATCGAAATCCGCGGTGCGAATGAGGTCGTCCTGACCGGGCCGCTCGTCAACGCCGCCTGGTTGAACGATGCGGAAAAGGTGACGTTGCTCAGTCGGTTCACGCTGTCGAGTACTTCTGTCGGCGACGAACTCTTCGAGCGGCTGGCACCGGCCAACAACATGGAGGTGATGTTTCTGGACTCCCGAAAAATCACGGGGGCCGGGCTGGGGAAGCTGACGAGTGACAAGCTCCGCCGTCTCGTGCTCGTTTCCACCGGTGCCACCGACGACGGGCTCCAGGAGATCGGCAAGTTTCCCAGCCTGCAGAGACTTGAGCTGGATGTGACGAACGTGACGAGCGGCGTCCTGCCGCACTTGGAGGGTCTCAAGCAGTTGAAGATCCTGTCGCTGGCGGGCACTCAAGTCGCCGATTCCTGCGGCAAGACTTGTTCTTGACCGGCGGGCAACAGGC
>JAYTIB010000347.1:0-1878 GCA_043732205.1 Schlesneria sp.
GTTCGCTCCGCGAACCAACGTTGGTTCGCGGAGCGAACCACGACAATCTGCGACAGTTATTTCCGTGCCGATCCTAACCGTCCAGTGGCCCGGTCGCGGAAGCGGCCGGGCTACTTTCGTTCGTGCAGATATCGGGCGAGCGCATCCTGCCACGCGGGAAGTGGCGAGCCGATCACGCTCGTCAGCTTGGTCCCGTCGAGGACGCTGTCATCCGGGCGTCGAGCTTTCGCGCCGTACTCGGCGGCCGTCACCGGAATCGCTTTCGTCGGCAGGTTGGTCAGGCGGAAGATTTCCGATGCGAACTGAAACCACGAGCAGTCGCCGGCGTTCGTGGCGTGATACACGCCGCAGGCGTCGGTCTCGACCAACCGCACCAGCGCCTCGGCCAAGTCAGCCGTCGATGTCGGCGTACAGCGCTGGTCGGCGACGATCCGCAGTTCGGGGCGTTCGGCTCCGAGCCGGAGCATCGTTTCGACGAAGTTCCCTTTTCCGCGCGCGGCATGACGACCATACAGCCCGCACGTTCGCACGATGATGTGCCGCGGACAGAGACTGCGGACGAAGTTCTCGCCCGCCAACTTGGATGCGCCATACGCGCTGACCGGCCCCGTGGGATCGGTTTCGCACCGGGGCCGGCCGAGACTTCCATCCAGTCCGAAGACATAGTCGGTACTGACGTGGACCAGCACGGCCTTGCGAGCCGCGCACCACAGCGCGAGGTTGCGGGTTCCAAACGCATTCACCCGAAAGGCCGCTTCCGGATCGTCCTCGGCCCGGTCGACCAGATTGTAAGCGGCGCAGTTGATCACGTGCGTCGGCTGCCGCGCGTCGAGGGCTCCGGCGATCGAGGAGAGATCGGCCAGTTCGATGTCGTCGTGTCCCAACGCGATGGCCCGCTCACCCAGCAACGGGACCAGATCGCTGCCCAACTGACCGAACGCTCCAATGATCGCGATACGCATGGATGGTGCCTTCCATAGGAGTCCGGTGGCCACGCTCGCCAGAGCGTGGGGATGATTGGCAACTGTAGTCCCGTCGCTCCGCCGACGGGACGTCCGGTCGGACGGCACGACGTCCGGTCGGCGGAGCGACCGGACTACAGTAGCGACTTCCAGCCGACATCGGCTGAGTGCGTGGCATCGCCACTCCGTGAACATACAATGGCCCGCTAGCGTACGCACTCCTGATTCCGCCGAGGGTTCTCCATGTCCGCCCTGCCCGATTCCCCGCTGCTGACTGTCGCACAGTTCGAGGAACGAATGGCTGAGGGAGACCGTTGGATCGAGCTCATGTCCGGCCGCCTGGTCCGGCTGAATCCTCCCGATGAGATGCACGGGGATGTCGTCCGCAATCTCTCCCGGCCGCTGGCCCACTTTCTGAAGTCGTCGCCCGACATCTGCGCCTGCTTTGAACTGCCTTTGATCCTGTCGCGCGAGCCGGCCACGATCCGGTGTCCGGCGGTTTCGTGCTTTCAGTCGGGCGACCGCTTCTCCGAAACCGACAAGCTGGTCACCGACACCCGACCGGCACTGGTGATCGAAGTGGCTTCGACCAACGATCGGCGCGATGGCATGTCGGAACGGGTGAAAGACTATCTGGCTGCGGGAGTCAGAGGGGTCTGGGTGATTGATCCGGTCACAAAACATGTCCACCAGTTCCACCCGCCGACCCCCGGCCTGATGATCAAGGAAGGTCAGGTGCTAAATGGTGCGCCGATCCTGACCGGTTTCCAGCTTCCCGTTTCCGATCTGTTCCAGCAGCCGAAATGGGATCGCCGGTGACGCGGAGAGCGTGTGAATCTTTCCAGTTCAATGGCGGTCCGCCACAAGATGTCGCGTTGGCTTTAGCCGACGCGGTACGACATCTGGCGTGGGTTGA
>JAYTIB010000348.1:0-13134 GCA_043732205.1 Schlesneria sp.
CGTGCCCCGATGCCGATGACGATGGTGGTCGCACACAACGGGGCGATCACGGGAGTTTTTTCGAGGCTACTGACGGACGAAAGTCTCGACGCGGCCATCGTCACGCCCACGATGACCCGCTGCATGAAGTCGCTGCAGGAACAGAAGCTGGTCTTCGTCTGTGTGCAGACGACCGAGAAGCCGCTCGTGCCCGTCGCCGTCAAGAACATGCAGGCCGATCCGCAGTTCAAGGACCGAATCGTGCTGGTCTCGATGCAGCTCAACGATCCCGCGGAAACTCGCTTCCTGAGTCAATTGCAGATCGATGCGAAGCAGATGAAAAGCGTGACAGCCGTGCTGCTCGCTCCGCCGGGGTTGATGATCGGCAAGTACGACAGCTTCGCGACGAAGGAACAAGTCGCCGCCGCGTTGCACAAGGCCGGTCAATGCTGCGACGACCCCAACTGCAAGCACAGCCACGGCACTGCCCCGCAAGCTACACAACCCAACAAAGCACGGAGGAACTAGCCATGCGGTTGCAAACTCTCGTCTGGAAGGAATTGCGTGAGCGTCCATCGGCGATGCTCACCAGCGGCTTGGCGATCCTGTTGGGTGTCGCGTCGCTCGTCTTCATCCGGCACGTCACCGTGCATTCGGAACAGGAGGTCTCCCGGCAACTGTCCACGCTGGGAGCCAACATCCTGATCCTGCCCAAGGACGCCTCGCTGCAAGACTACTATGCCGCCGATCAGAACGGCCGAACGCTGCCCGAGGAACACGTCTCGGAAGTGTTGCTGGCGGGACTGACCGGCGTCGAGAAATTGTCTCCCAAGCTGAGCGTGCCAGCCAAGGTGGGAGAACTGGATGTCACGCTGACCGGCATCCTGCCGCAGAGCGAGTTTCAAACGAAGGCCGCGTGGCAAACGGTATCGCTCTTCAGCCCGAAGAAACACGACGGCTGCACGAAGGTTCATGTCGCCCCGTCGGCGGCCGATGCCGCGCCCGAAGCGTTGGCCGCGAATCGCACCATCGAGCAACTGCGCAAGCACGAAGTGGTGATCGGAGCGGACGTCGCCGAACGCACGGGGTTGAAGGCCGGTGCGAACGTCGAGTTGCTCGGTGAATCGTTCGACGTGCTGGCCATCCTGCCACGCACGGGAACCGTTGATGACGGCCGAGTCTTCGCCCACTTGCACGCCGTGCAACGGATGACCGGTGCCGGCGAGGTCGTGAGTGCGATCGAAGTCATGGGGTGTTGTGAGGACGCGGCCGGGGATCTCGTGCCGCAACTGAGCAAGCTACTTCCCAACGCGAAGGTGGTCACGATTTCGCAGGTTGTGCAGACACAGGTGGGCGTGAATCGGCTGATGGCGAACACGTCGTTGTTTGTCCTCGTCGTGTTGGTCTTGGTCGGCGGCGCGAGCCTGGCGGGAGCGATCTCGGCCAACGTGCGCGAACGCCGACGTGAGATCGGCACGTTGATGGCTCTCGGTGCGACGCCCGGTTTCGTCTCGCGATTGTTTCTGCTCAAGGCACTGTGGCTGGGTGTCATCGGTGGCGTGGCCGGATGTCTGCTCGGGTTGGGCTTGGCCGTGTGGCTGGGACCGCAATGGGCCGGAGTCTCCATTCAACCCCTGCCGGGTGTGAGCGCGCTCGCCGTCGGTGGGGCTTCGGTGCTGGCGCTCATCGCCGCGTACTGGCCGGCTCGACGAGCGGCTCGGCTCGACCCGTGCGTTTGTTTTCAGGAGGTTTGAAGCATGTTTCGATTGCAGGATGTGACGAAGACTTACACGCGGCGGGCCGAGACCGTCACGGCGTTTCAGTGCGACGAACTCGAAGTCGCGACGGGCGAATACGTGGCCATCGTCGGTCCCAGCGGCAGCGGCAAGACGACGCTGTTGTCGCTGCTCGGCGGAATGCTCTCACCAACGCGAGGTCGAGTCTGGCTGGGCGAGCACTCGCTCTACGACCAGCCGATTGCTGAGCGCGCGCGACTGCGGCGAGAACTGATGGGGTTCGTCTTTCAGACGTTCAACCTCGTGCCTTATCTGACCGCGCTGGAGAATGTGCAGGTGCCGTTGTGCCTCGCGGCGCTGTCGGCTTCCGATCAACGCGAGCGAGCGACGGCGATGCTGGAGCGATTCGGCCTCGGCTCGCGGTTGCATCACAAGCCGACCGAACTGAGCATCGGCCAGCAACAGCGCGTCGCGCTGGCTCGCACACTCGTCAACAACCCGCAAGTGATTCTGGCCGACGAGCCGACCGGCAATCTCGATCCGGACAGTCGGTCGCTCGTGCTGTCCGCGCTCGCCGACTGCCATCGCGAAGGCCGCACCATCGTGGTGGTCACACACGACCCGGTCGCGGCACAACAGGCGCAGCGGTCGCTGCGTTTGTGTGACGGGAAGCTCAGCGCAACCCCAGACGTTTCCGTGGCACGAGTCGCGTGAGCCGCTATCACATCGGAGCGGGTGAAAGACAAACTGAACGGCGTGGCTTCAACGCTCGAATGGACGATTCTCAAGAGGTGAAATGATGCGAATTCCACGAACACTCCGAATGCTGGGCGGCATGGCCATCGTGGCTGGACTTGGCACCGCGGCATTTTTCACGCGCGATCGTTGGTTGCCGTGGATGGCGTCACGCACGGCACCAACCGTGGCGGCTGAGGAACCTCACACGCCGATTCAGGCAGCGACGGTGCTCAAGCTGAGTCCGCAGGCGCGTCAGAATTTGGGGTTGGTCGCGAAAGCGGCGAAGCCTCAGACGTATTGGCGAACCATTCAAGTTCCCGGCTCGGTCATTGATCGGCCCGGCCATTCGGATCGCGGCGTGACCTCACCGGCCGTGGGGGCCGTTGTCCAAATCCATGCCTTTCCCGGCGACACCGTGAAGTCCGGCGACCGGCTGTTCACGCTGCGGCTGTTCAGCGAGTACCTGCAAAACACGCAGTCCGAACTGTTCAAGGCCACGCGCGAGACGCTGTTACTCAAGGAGCAGCGGGTCCGTCTGGAGGGACCGGTCAAGACCGGTGCCATCCCGGAAGTCCGGCTCATCGAAGTCGACAATCAATTGCGCCGGCAGTCGGCCGCGACTCAGGCGTACCGCCAAGACTTGTTGACGCGCGGGCTCAAACCGGAGCAGATCGACGAAGTCACGGAAGGGAATTTTGTCTCGACGATTGAAATCGTCGCACCACCGCCAGTCGTTCGAACGAAGCGAACGACTGAAGTCGAGCAGATGACGTTGCAACTGATCGACGACAATCCCGTCGAACCATTGGCCTACGAGATTCAGGAACTCAAAGTCGATCTTGGTCAACAGGTGCAGGCCGGGCAGTTGCTCTCCGTGCTGTCCAACCATCATTCGCTCTACCTCGAAGGGCACGCCTTCCGGCACGACGCCCCCTTCTTGGAGAAGGCGGCTCAAAACGGCTGGCCGGTCCAAGTCGAGTTCGCCGAGGACGACCGGGAGCATTGGCCGGCGTTGGACCAGTCCTTCCAGATTCGGCACCTCGCGAATTCGATCGATCCCACCAGCCGCACGTTTGATTTCTTCGTCCCGCTGTTGAACCAGTCGCGAAGCTATCGGAAGGACGAACAGACGTTCGTGGTCTGGCGGTTCCGACCGGGCCAGCGTGTGAGGCTGCACGTGCCGGTTGAGGAACTCAAAGACGTACTCGTACTGCCGTCCGCTGCCATCGTGCGCGAAGGGCCGGAAGCCTACGTCTTCCGGCAGAACGGCGACCTCTTCAATCGCATCGCCGTGCATGTTTTGCATGAGGATCGCTTGAACATCGTGCTGGCCAACGACGGCAGCCTCACGCCCGGCGTGTATCTCGCTCAGAGTTCGGCGGCGTCGCTCAACCGAGTGCTCAAGGCGCAAGCCGCCAGCGGCGTCCAGGCCGATGTTCATGTCCACGCCGACGGCACGGTGCATGCTGCGCATTGATTTTGGATTTTCGATTTTGGATTTTGGATTGGGGGGGCAGGCGATGAACGAATTGGAGTTGAAGCAGCGGACGAAGCAGCTTGCTCTGCGCGTGATGAAGTTGGTCGGGGCGTTGCCGGAGAACTCCGTGGGGCGACCCATTGGGAACCAGTTGATTCGCAGTGGGACGGCAATCGGCGCGAATTACCGAGCCGCTTGTCGCGGGCGATCCAAGGCCGAGTTCGTCGCAAAACTCGGTGTCGTCGTCGAGGAAGCGAGTGAGAGTTGCTACTGGCTGGAGCTGATCATCGACGGCAAACTCCTCAAGAAGACTCTCGTCGAGCCATTGCTCAATGAAGCGAACGAACTGACCGCGATCATGACCGCCGCACACATGACGGCTCAGTCTTCAATCCAAAATCAAAAATCGAAAATCCAAAATGCTTAACGCCGTCATTCGATTTTCGCTGCGCTACCGGATGTTGGTCGTCATCATGAGCCTGGCCTTGATGGGCTACGGTTCGTATTTGGCGACCACCTTGCCGATCGACGTGTTTCCGGACTTGGACCGGCCGCGCGTCATCATCATCACCGAGTGTCCCGGCCTCGCGACGGAAGAAGTCGAGACACTTGTGACTCAACCCATCGAGATCGCGCTGCTGGGAGCGAGTGGCGTGCAAGCGGTGCGGAGCCAAACGACCGCCAGCTTGAATGTAGTCTACATCGAGTTCGACTGGACCACGGAAATCCGGGCCGCCCGGCAAACGGTCCAAGAGCGGCTGGGAACTCTGGCGGGCGTCTTGCCCGAAGGGATTCGCCCGCAGATGACTCCGCCGGCTTCGATCATGGGTCAGATCGTGATTGCCGGGATCTACCGTCAGCCCGGACCGAACGGCGGCGAATTGGTGACGGTGGGCCGGACGGGATTGCTGGCGGAGTTGGTGCAATCGGCCGACAAGTCGCCACAGGTCTTCGCTTGGCGGCCGGTCGAGCGACACCGACTCGATTCGTGGCAGCCGGTGACAGTCGACAGCATCACTTGGGTGAAATGTGCGGAAGAACGCCGGGCCACGCTGACCATCGCGGGGCAGCCGCACGACATTCATTTCCCCACGGCCGCATCCCAACAGATGGCGTTGCGCACGATTGCCGATTGGGTCATTCGGCCGCGATTGCTGAAGGTCACCGGCGTCGCGGAAGTCTTCATCCAGGGCGGCGACCGCAAGCAATATCAGGTGCTGATTGATCCGGCTGCGCTGCTCGAATACGGCGTGACATTGCAGGATGTCGAGCAGGCGTTGAAGGACAGCAACATCAACACGAGCGGCGGCTTCGCCGTGACGGGTGAAACCGAGCGACCGATTCGTGTACTGGGTCGGCTGGGTCCGGACTCCGGCTTGGTTGTGGAAGACCTGCGCCGAGTACCCATCAAGGTCCATCCAGACCGGTCGGTGCTGTTGAGCCAGGTGGCCCAGATCGTCGAAGGGCCGCAATTCAAACGGGGTGATGGCAGCGTCAACGGCCACGCCGGTGTTGTCTTCACCATCGTCAAACAGCCGCATGTCGATACGCGCTCGCTGACCGACCGCCTGGAAACGGCCCTGAAGGAATCGGAAGCCTCGCTGCCGGCCGACATCGTCATCAACTCGGAACTGTTCCGGCTCAAGAACTTCATCGACCGCGGCATCTTCAACGTCGGCGAGGCGCTGGTGATCGGGGCCGTGCTGGTGCTCATCATCCTGTTCCTGTTCCTGCTCAACTTCCGCACGACGTTCATCACGCTGACGGCGATCCCGCTGTCACTGGTTATCACGACGCTCGTGTTCCGCATCATCGGCTATCTGACGGGGACGCATCTTTCGATCAACGTCATGACGCTGGGCGGCATCGCCGTCGCGATGGGCGAACTGGTGGACGATGCGATCGTCGACGTCGAGAACATTTTCCGACGGCTCAAGGAGAACAACGCGCTGGTCACGCCCAAGCCCGCGTTGCAGGTGGTCTATGAAGCCAGCAAGGAAATCCGCAGCGCGATCGTCTTCGGCACGGCGGTCGTCATCCTCGTGTTTCTGCCGCTGTTCGCGTTGTCGGGCGTTGAGGGTCGCTTGTTCGCACCGCTCGGCGTGGCCTACATCGTGTCGATTTTGGCGTCGCTGGTGGTGTCTCTGACAGTGACGCCGGTGTTGTCCTACTACCTGCTGCCGCAGTCGAAGGCGACTCACGCGGAACACGACGGGCCGCTGCTGCGAGTCTTGAAGTGGGCCGCCACGTTCCTGATCCGACTCAGCATGGCCCGGCCGGGCTGGCTGCTGGTGGTGACGTGGTCGCTGGTCGGATATGCCGCGTGGGAGATGGCTCATCTCGGGCGAAACTTCCTGCCGCAATTCGACGAGGGGAGCATCCAGGTCAACGTGACGATGCCGCCGGGTTCGTCGCTGCAAGCGTCCAATCAAACGGCCAAGGCCATCGACGCCAAGTTCCAACAAATGCAGAAGTCCGAAAAGAAGCCCCAAGGAGAGATCATTCATTTCGTCCGCCGCACCGGCCGGGCCGAGATGGACGAGCACGCCATGCCCGTCAGCGGCAGCGAGTACATCCTGAGCATGAACCCGGAGAGCGGCCGGCATCGTGAAGAGATCCTCAAGCAAATCTTGGCGGAGCTGCGCGACGAAGTGCCGGGTGTGGACATCGAAGTCGAACAGCCGTTGGCGCATCTCATCAGCCACATGGTCTCGGGTGTGTACGCCCAGATTGCGATCAAGATCGTCGGTGATGACCTCGACACCTTGCAGCAGTTGTCCGAGCGGGTGAAAGCCACCGTGCAAAGCGTTCCGGGTGTCACGCCTCCCGTGGTCGAAGCGATTCGTCAGACCGAAGAATTGCACATTCGGCTGCGACCGGACGACTTGGCGTTCCACGGACTGACACGAGCCTACGTCGCCCAAATTCTGCAAACGGCGTTGCAGGGCGAAGTCGTGTCCCAAGTGTTGGAAGGGCAGCGACGGTTCGACTTGCTCGTGCGGCTGGAAGAGAACTACCGCACGGACTACGCAAACCTTGGCCGCTTGCGAATCGACCTGCCGAACAATCGCGGCCAGATCGAACTCCGCGAACTGGCGGACATCGGCGAAGGGGCTGGACCGAACGCCATCAATCGCGAGAACGCCCGCCGCCGCATCGTCATCCGCTGTAACACGCAGGACCGCGACCTCGCCAGCGCCGTCGCGGAAATTCAGCAGCGCGTCTCCAGCCAGATCACGTTCCCCGAAGGCTACTTCATCGAGTACGGCGGCCAGTTCGAGAGTCAGCAGCGTGCGACGACGCTCATTCTCATGCTCGCGGCCGTTTCGGTCGTCGGCATGTTCGTCGTGCTGATGCTCCTGTACCCGTCGGTGCGGATCGTCCTGCAAATCCTCAACGCCCTGCCGACGGCTTTCATCGGCGGCGTCTTGGCACTCGTCATCACGCAACAATCACTGACGGTCGCCAGCCTCGTCGGCTTCATCTCGCTCGGTGGCATCGCGGTCCGCAACGGCATTCTGCTCGTCACGCACTATTTCCACTTGATGAAGGAAGAGGGCGAAGCCTTCACCCAAGACATGGTCGTGCGCGGCAGCTTGGAACGCCTCGCTCCCGTGTTGATGACGGCGTTGACCGCGGGCATCGGCCTTGTGCCGCTGGTTCTCGGCGGACAGGAGCCGGGGCGCGAGATCCTTTATCCTGTCGCCACGGTGATTCTCGGCGGACTCGTGACCTCCACGTTTTGCGAGTTCCTGATCCACCCCGGTCTGTTCTGGAAGTTCAGCGGCAAGGACGCCGACGCACTCGTGCATCAAGCTCAGTCGGAAAACGACAACCTCCTCGGATGAAAACACCACTGGCCTCGCTTGCCGCGTGAGACGCGCTGGTCAGATCACACAAACTCACGCAACTTTGTCTCAGAAGGAGACCTCGCCATGACCCGCTTCTCACTGCCTACCAGTATGCTGCTCACGCTGACGCTCGCCCTCGGCTGCGGCGGCGGAAACCAGCCCGCCCCCAAAGCCAAAACGACTTCAGCCCCCGCCGCCTCGACCACTCCGGCCAAGGACGACCACGGCGACAAACACGCCGGCCACGGTCACGCCGGTCACGGAGAAGGCCCGCATGAAGGCACGCTCGCCGACTGGGGCGGCGGCAAATTTCACGTCGAGTTCTGCGTGGACCACGACAAGCAAGAGGCCACCGTCTACGTCTTGGGCGATGACGAGAAGACTCCCACGCCGATCAAGGCCGGCAACATCCTGTTGAGCATCAACGCCCCGAAGTTCCAGGTCGAACTCGTCGCCGCCCCGCTGGACGGCGAAGCGGATGGCAAGGCATCGCGGTTCGTCGGCAAGCACGAAAGCCTCGGCAAGGTCCAAGAATTCGCGGGCACGATCAGTGGCGAAGTCGAAGGCACGCCCTACGCCGGTGACTTCAAGGAAGAGCCGCACGGCGAACACAAGCACAAATGACTCGCGCGACCCCACCGGAGCGACGAAAGGGAATCCGATTGAATGGCCACTTCAAAACTTCGTGTTCAAGGTTTGGACTGCGCTGATGAGGCCACCGAACTCAGGCAGGCGGTCGGCGCGCTGGCTGGCGTCCGCGAACTGTCATTCGACTACCTGCGGGGACTCATGATTGTCGATCATGATGAATCGGTGGTGTCGCCAGCGCGGTTGATCGAGGCCGTGGCTGCGGCAGGGATGCGGGCGGACGTCTGGCAGGACGACGCTTTCAAAATGGTGGCTCCGACTGACGATGGTCGCTGGCGGCGGTCGGCACTGACAATGGCGAGCGGTTGCTGTCTCGCTGTGGCCTTCGTCTGCGACTGGTGGACGCTGGGCTGGCGCAGCGCACTCGGAGGGGGCGAGTCCGGTCAGGTTCTCACCGCGAGCGTGCTCTATGTGATCGCTGCTCTGCTGGGCAGCCTGATCGTTCTGCCGAAAGCGTGGGCTGCCGTGCGGCGCGGTCGGTTGGAGATCAACGTCCTGATGGTCATCGCCGTCGCGGGCGCGATTGCCATTGGCCAGTTCGCCGAGGCCGCAACCGTCTCATTCTTGTTTGCGGTCTCGCTGGCGCTGGAGGCGTGGAGCGTCGGCCGGGCGCGGCGGGCCGTCGAGGCGCTGATGGAGTTAGCCCCCGAGACTGCCTGCGTGCTTCAATCCGACGGGACAGAGACCATCGTTCCGCCAGGCGATGTTCCCGTGGGGGCCACGCTCGTCGTGCGACCGGGTGAGAAGTTCCCCCTTGACGGACGAGTCCAGCGCGGGGAGACCAGCGTCAACCAAGCGCCCATCACGGGGGAATCGGTTCCCGTGGCCAAGCGACCGGGTGACGACGTGTTCGCCGGAACGATCAACGAGGACGGCGCGATCGAGATCGTGACCACAAAGCCCGCCGATGAGTCGACTCTCGCGCGGATTACACGCCTCGTCACTGACGCCCAGAGCAAACGCTCGCAAGCCGAGCAGTGGGTCGAGACCTTCGCCCGCTACTACACGCCCGCCGTGATGGGGCTGGCCGTGGCCGTGATGTTGCTGCCACCGCTCATCGCGGGAGGGAATTGGACCGGCTGGTTCTATCAGGGCTTGGTGCTGCTCGTGATTGCCTGCCCGTGTGCGCTGGTGATCTCCACGCCGGTCAGCATGGTCGCCGCGCTGGCCTCGGCCGCAAATCAGGGCGTACTCGTCAAAGGGGCCAGCTTTCTGGAACTGGCGGCGAGTCTGAAAGCGATCGCGCTCGACAAGACCGGCACGCTGACGGAGGGTCGCCCGGAAGTCAAAGAGGTCGTCGCTTTGAGTGGTCACACGGACAACGATCTGCTCGACATCGCGGCCGCCATCGAGGCTCGTTCGCAACACCCGCTGGCTGCCGCCATCGTGCGGCATGCCGAATCGCTCGGCCTGAAACCAAAACCGGCCGACGACTTCCAAGCCATCTCCGGCAAAGGTGCGACCGCCTCGCTCGCGGGCCAACGCTATTGGATCGGCTCGCACCGCGCCTTCGAGGAACGGGGTCAGGAGACGCCCGAGATGCACGATCGCCTCGAACAACTCGCAGCTCGGGGCCACAGCGTGGTCGTGATCGCCAATGACGAACACGTCTGCGGCCTGATCGCTCTCGGCGATACCGTGCGAGCGAATGCGAAAGATGCGATCGCCGCACTGCATCGCGCGGGGATCAACCGCATCGTCATGCTGACGGGCGACAATCCCTCCGCCGCCGCGACAGTGGCCGTCGCCGTGGGCGTGGGCGTGGACGATGTCCGCGCCGAGCTGCTCCCCGAGGACAAGGTCGCCGCCATCGAGCAACTGGTCGCCGAACATGGCCAGGTCGGGATGATCGGCGACGGAGTGAATGACGCTCCCGCGATGGCCCGCGCCACTCTCGGGATCGCGATGGGTGCCGCGGGAACCGATACCGCGCTCGAAACGGCCGACATTGCCCTCATGAGCGATGACCTGTCCCGCGTCGCCTGGCTCGTCAAACACTCCCACCGCACACTGCGAATCGTTCGTCAAAACATTGCCGCTTCTCTCGCGGTGAAATCGGTGTTTGTCCTGCTGACTTTTCTTGGGCAGGCCACGTTGTGGATGGCGATCGCCGCCGATATGGGCGTCACGCTCGTCGTCATCCTCAATGCCTTGCGGCTGTTGAAACCCATGTCCTGACCGTTCAGTCCTCAAGGAGCAGAATCATGTGGTGGACACTCGTCAAAGCAACGATCGCGGCGGCGGTCATCGTGGCCGTTGCCGAGCTTTCCCATCGTTTCCCTCGGCTGGGGGCGTTACTCCTCACGCTGCCCATCGTCAGCATCCTGGCCTTCATCATGAGTTGGCAACAACATCAGGATCTGCCGGCCATCTCGCGGCTCGCCCGGGAAACTCTGATTCTGGTTCCGCTGGGCCTCCCCTTCTTTGTGCCGCTCGCGTTCGCGGACCGAATGGGATTGAGCTTCTGGTCCGCGTCAGCGCTCGGTGTGGTCCTGGCCTCGGTCACCATCGGAGTATGGTTCGCATTCGGGCCGCGCGCCGCATGATCTTTCCGAGTCGGGCCTGCTTCAACTCATCTTGAAGGATCGCCGCCCGAAACGGCGGCGTGGTGGACGCGGCCAGCGTCGAAGGCAACCATGGCGACGGCGTGTCGTACGACGGTTTTTCAAACCCTCCGGCTCTGGCATATCGGTGGACCGACGAATTGAACAGCCGTCCTACGCCATTCCGCTGACGAGTTACGAATTGGACAGCCACCGGTCATTTGACTTCGAAGATCGCTTCGACTTCGACGGCGGCTCCCGTCGGAAGTTGGGCGAAGCCGAGCGCGCTGCGGGCGTGGTAGCCATCGGTGGTCTTGCCGAAGATCTCATGCAGCAGGTCCGAGGCACCGTTCACGACCAAATGCTGATCGGTGAATTCGAGCGTCGAGTTCACGCAGCCCAGCAGCTTGATGACCTTCAGGCCATTCAGCGTGCCGTGCGAGTTCACGACCGAACGCAGGATCTTGACGGCGCATTCGCGGGCGGCTTGAACTCCCTGTTCGACCGTCATGCCCGCCCCGAGTTTCCCCTTCATGTCGCTGACGTGGCCCGAGGTGATCAACAGGTTCCCGGTTCGCACACACAGATTGAGATATCCCGGCTCCTGCTTGGCGAAGGTCAGTCCCAGTTGCTCGGCCTTTTCTTGCGGTGTCATGGTGGTCCTTTCATCGGATTCGTGGTGGTTATACCTCGCGCGGCCTTACCTGAGACGTTTAACCGCTACGCCAACGGCGTGCGCGAGATCAACGGTTCGCTTCCACCTGCGCGCACGCCGTTGGCGTAGCGGCTAAACGAAAACGTCTCACTTTGGGCCGCGTGGTTGTTACTTCTCTTGCCAGCGCTTCCAGGCCAGGCCCGGCTTGTCGACGCGGAACTGGACCAGCCGGGTGTGTTCGACTTCGGTCACGTAGACCGTGCATCCGTCGGGACCGCCGAAGCAGAGGTTGCTCGGTTGTTTGCCCAGCACGTCGATTTCATGCAGTTCCTTTCCCTCGGGGGTCAGCACGACGACGGTCCCCTTGCCGTACCGCGTGATGTACAGATTGCCGGTCGCATCGCACCGCATGCCGTCGAAGCCGTGGTCGGGGAACTGTTTCAAGAGTCGCTTCTTCGCGAGCGTTCCGTCGGGCTGGATGTCGAACACCCAGACATTCCGCTGCGCCGACTCGTTCACATAGAGCAACCGGCCATCCGGGCTGACTTCGATGCCGTTGGTGGTTCCCATGTCGGCCGCCACCCGGGTCACTTTGCCCGCGGAGTCGATCTTCCAGATTTGGCCGGTGTTCTTCGCCCACGCCGGATCGCTGGCGTAGAGCGTGTCGTTGGGGGCGATCGCCAGATCGTTGGGTTGATTCATCGAATCCTCGTGGGCGAAGACCTCGATCTTTTTCGACTTCATGTCGATCCGCAGCACGTTGTGTTCGACGTAGTCGGCCACGTACATCCGGCCCTGCCGATCGAAGACGATCCCGTTGCCGGTGCTCTTCCCCGGCAGGGTCACAAACACCTCCCCTTTTCCGTCCGGAGTCACCCTGCCAATGGTCTGGTCCTTGGAGAAGTTGACCGCGTAAATGGAACCGTCCCGGCCGCACTGCGGGCCTTCAATCCCCGCCGTGAACTGCTTCGGCTGGGTGAGCGGTTTGGCGGTGAACAACGGATCGCCGGCCTGGGCCAGCACGGAACCAATCAGGGCGGTGACGAGGAGCATGTGGCAACCCTTTGGAAATGACGACGGAGGTGGCGCGGCGGAAGAACAACAACGGCCGATGTCTGGGAGACGACGTCATACCCAGCTTGTGATTGCGAATCAACCAGCTCGAAATGGAGTGGCAGAACGATGGGGGGCAGAATGATCCAGCGAACAATGAAGAGGAAGTCGTGCGAGGCACTGGATGATGTGGTTGATGAGTTCAGCGTTGATCCACTCAATTTCAGTAGCTCCAAGTTCAGTCCGTGGAGGAATCCACAGAATTGTTTTTACGCCGAAGGCGTTATGGAAATCAGCCCAGGGTCGCGAGCGGAGCGATCGCACCCTGGGGGAGGAAGGCGATTGACCGACGCACCCTGAAAGGGTGCAGGAACGCGGGATTCCACCGTTCCATCACCCCTTCAGGGTGAATCGATTCGTCCACATCCGGACCCAGGGTGCGCTCGCTCCGCTC
>JAYTIB010000349.1:0-5119 GCA_043732205.1 Schlesneria sp.
ATTTCCTCTTTGTGGGAGGAGATTTCCTCGATTGTTGGCATTGTCCCGTCTGAGCGTCGATAGACAGCTTGAAACTCGCAGAAGATGGTAATTGCAGCCTCTGGACTGTCGTCGTAGCGGCTGGTCACCTCGCATGAAATGGTTCCGAGAACTGTGCTCTCGGGGGTGTGGCCGATCGAGAATGCCGATTTGATTTCGTATTTCGATGGCAGCGGGCCAGACCGCAATGTTAACTGCGATCTGCTCGACGTGAGTCGAATTACCGCCACTTCCATGCCGTCAAAAAACGACCCGCCGGGTGTTGCCACGTCTTTCGTTTTCATCGATAGTCGCTCATTGAACAAACGAGTAATGGACTTCCTCACTCTGCATAGCATTGTGGGAGGACTCGATTGTGCTTGTGGTGGTGATCGTCATGATGTTGGTGTGGGTTGGCTTGGCGAAGTATGAGAAATGCATGTCCTTGCCGAGAGCACGGCCAATCTTCTGTAATGTTCGAATAGATCGGCCAGAGTAATCCGCGTCCTCCAATCGTGCGATGACGCTCTGCTTCATACCTGCGCGCTCTGCGAGTTCAGTTTGAGTCAGTCCCGCTTCCATTCTCGCCGTGTAGATCTCATTGGCGATTCTGGCGTTTAGGGCCGCCTCTTCGACCATTTCTTTCAAATCAGGATTGCCGGCCAACTGTGCTCGAAGGACATCGGCGTAGTTCGTGGTGCGTTTCAAGATTCCGTTACTCCCAAACCGCGATGTATTTGTTTCCGTGTTCTTCAACAAGCCTCTTACGTTCGACCGCCTTGTCGATATCGAGATCCGGCGTTTTCTTCTCTTTCGTTAATCCATGCGATAAGACGATTACGTTTGTTCCATTGAAAAAGTACAGCATTCGGTAATTCACGTTTTTGTCCCGGACTCGCAATTCGTAAATTCCATCGCGCAGAAAATCCGCGAGCGGTCGTCTGGCTTCACTTCCGAGTCTCTCCAATTCCAGAATTGCATGCGCGCACTTGGCGTAGACCATTGGCGTCTTGGCTTTGAGGGCGGTAAGCCAGACATCAATCGGCACACCCCCCTTCTTGTCTCGGAACAATTGAATGGTTGCTTGAGGCATTGTCATTCCATAAATCGCATTTTTGCGATATCACCGCAAGCAGTCAACGGTGAAAGCAAGGCCAATTCTCGTCATGCCACCGAAACCTTCACTCCGGTCGGCCGTTGTGCGAGTAGCGGCAAATTCCGACCGCTGTTGATCCCCCGGTTCCAACTCCTGCCGTCGGCATGATTCTTGGTTGGCAACTCGCGCCAAGGAAACTCGCCGCCAAAACGAACGCAGCGGACGAATGGCGTCCGCTGCGGTGTTGATGCTTGCGGCCGAGCGGCGTTGCCCGGCGGATTCGTACCTACTTCTTTTCCACGCCGGCGTCCTTGATCGCCTTTTCCTGCTGCTGCTTGGAGACTTCGGGGTTCGGGGTGGCATCGCCGGGGACTTCGCCGCGGATCCAGCGGATCGCGGCTTCGGTGGAATCGAGGAACCGCTTGTCGACCCATGTCGCCTCGTTGTGACCCAGGTTGTTGAAGAAGATCTTGCCGTCGCCCCAGGTGCGGCACCACGCGACGGGGACATGCTCAGCGTGAAGGACTTCGACCTCCTTGTCTCCTTCCTTCACCTTGTTCTTCTGTCCCTTGGTCGGGCACTTGGCGATGTTGAGGCTCATCAGGACATGCACGTTCTCGGGCACCCAGTGGTCGTACCAGTAGATTTCGTCCTTGATCTGGAATTCGTCGCCGAAGGATTTCATCGTGGGATGCTTGGGATCGTGGACGGTGATCGTCACCAGTTCACCGGCGTTCCACGGATGCCCCTTGAAGGTGCCGCCGCACAGATCCCAGTACCACTTGTGGGCCGGGTTGTTGGTGCGGTAGGTGTCGGCCGCCGAATGGAAGCCGATCCAGCCGTGTCCCTTCTGCTTCAGCCAGTCGTTCATGAAGTAGTCGCGGTCCGCATCGGCGATCGGCAGTTCGCCGGTCGTATAGAACATCACGATGTCGTACTTCTTCAGGTTCTCTTTCGTGAAGTCCGCGGCGGCATCCTGCGTGTTGTGGACGGTGAACAATCCGGTCTTTTGACCGAGTTGCGTCATCGCGACTTCGGCCGCTGCCAAGTCGTAATTGCCGCGAGTCACCGAACCGTGCGGAAAGCCCTTGCTTTGCGTGAGGAACAACACCTTGGACTTGTCGGCTGCCGAGGCGATTCCCGAAACCAACAGGCAGCCGACAACGGCAACAATCAATCGACGAGGCAGGTTCACAGTGGGATGCTCCTTGAGAAATTGAGACGCCAAAACCAACTCGGGAAGGAATGATAGCCGCTCAGCAACGGGGATTCATCCAAGCCGTCCCAGCGAGGTCGCCCCTGTCGCAACTGACTCTGCGGCAATTCCATCGCGAGATATCAAAGCAGTGGTTCGTGCGCGTCGAGCGCCCAAGCGGACGGGTGTTGGGTGAAGCCGAGTTGCGGGTAGTAGTCGACGGCGGCCGGCGCCGACAGCAGGACCAACTTTGCAGCCGGCCCCAGTTCACCGCGCGTGATCCGGATCAATTCACGGCCGATGCCCCGCCGCTGATGTGATTCCCGCACGGCCAGGTCCGACAGGTAGGCCACGAAGCTGAAGTCGGTCAGGCTGCGGGCGATCCCCACCATCAGCGGTCCGTCCCATGCGGTGACCGTCAGGTTGCCGTGATGGATCATGCTGGCGATCGCGTCACGGTTGTCGACGGGGCGGCGCACACCGAGCGACGTCCCCTTCAGCAACCCGATCACTTCGTCCAGATCCAGATCGTTGCCGATGCGGTACGTGATGTCCGGCATCACCGTGGTCCTTGGGGAAAGAGGCTGAGGGGCGAGGGCTGAGGGCTGAGGGACAAGGGGCTAGGGACAAACCTAACGCGCAAACTCGGGCATTTCGTTGTTGAAGGCCGACGACAACTCTTCAGCCCGGAGGGCGGCAGATCGTAGCCCACGGCGCGAGCCGTGGGTTGAGAGTGGCGAAGAGGCATTAGCCCGGAGGGCGATACTTCGATGAACCCGTCCGGCTTTCTTCAATGTGTCGCCCTCCGGGCTGATTGGAGACTGCTGCCCGTCTCCCACGGCTCGCGCCGTGGGCTACGATCTGCCGCCCTCCGGGCTAAAACCGCCACGACCTGCCAAATCAGCGCTGTGGTTCCTGCCGACAGATCTTCGACGTCACTGCCCTGTCCCTTGCCCCTCAGCCCTCTTCAAAACTTCTCGTCGTCTTCAATGTCATCCCGCTGCGCGGCGTCGATCAGGGCGCGGCCGGCTTCGATTGAGCGTTCGGCCGGGGCGCGCGGATCTTCGTTCGCTTCCAGTTCCCAGCAGCAGTGGAGCGCATAGATGTCCTCGGGCGGCAGGTCCGGGCTGGCTTCGTCGATCAGTGAGAACGTGATGCTGCCGGTCATTCCCACGCCGACGCTCTCGGACTCGTCGTCGCCCGCGGCGTGGTAGCGGTACTTGAACAGCCACAGCGGTCGCCAGTCGTTGGTGGGGGGCCAGAACATTTCCCGCGTGTCGTACAGTTCGATCTCATCGGGCGGTAGACCGAACTCCTGCGGGTGCGACAACCAGTCGCACATTTCGGCCAGTGCGATGAACGTCGGATCGTTCGCCCCGTCGGGAATCGCGTCCGGCCGCTTGAGTTCCTGCAAGTACGCACGGGCAGTGATGGCGAGATCCCGGTCCAGGCAGAGACGCGCCAGGAACTTGATCCCCGATTCGCTGCCGAGATGTGCCGAGGCCCACGCCGCCTCCATCTGAACCCCGACGTCCGTGTGATCCAGGGCCAGCGCGAGCAGTTCCGAACGCGGCGGATCGCTGACAAACGGCAGCGACGCCGTCGCGGCATGGGCGTAGCTGAACTCGTCCGCGTCGCTGCTGATCAACCAGCTCCGCAGCTTGTCGATCCCGGCCGGCGTGTTGAACGGATGGCTGGAAATCACCTTCTCCCGCGACAGCCGGTTCACCCAGTCGAGCAGCGCGATGCAGACAAACCCGTCGGGCAGCGGGTCGCTCAACCGGCGGATCAGACCGGGGATCAGCGGATCGCTGTCGCCCAGTTGTTCGAAGATCACCGACCACAAATAGCCATCCTGCAACGCCCCGCTGTATGCGGCGCTGACCACCCGTTCCAAGCCCTCTTCCGTTCCATACCGGGCAAAGATCTTCAGGGCGAACAACAGGTCGCTGTAGCACTCGCCGGGATCGATCAGCCGCGCATCAAAGGCTTCGATCAGCAGCGGGATGCCCTTCACGGCCAGGTGCCGGTACGCCTCGGTGGAAGTGACCGACTGAAACAGACGGACCAATTCCGGAAAGGCGGACATCGCCTCATCGCTGTCGACGGCCCGCTGGACGAATTCGGCCATCCCGCGCGTCAGAGCCTCGGCGTCGGCCATCGAGTCGATTTCGTACTCGCCCAGGTCACACAGTTCTTCATACAGATCTCCCCCGGGAGCCAAGCCTCGCGTCAGAGCGGCTTGAAGGAGATTGGTTTTGGCCATGAACAGATTCCCTCGATGTTGATTGAAGATGTCGGGGCATGTCGCCGCGCGCCGGATTCCAAGGCGGGCGGCCGATGAAAGTTTACCCACCGACAAGCACGATGCGCAAGCGAGTGTGCCCGAAAACTCACTCGCTTGCGCTGCGTGCTTGTATGCCTATTTGTGCCGCTCGCCTAACAGCTCTTGTCGACCGGCGCAAATCCGCGGCAATGGAGGACCGGCTGCGGGGGATACTTCGGAAACCGCGGGTCGGTGGCGTGCAGCCCGCACAGTAGAAACCGTGATCCCTTGGGTGTCGTGACGATGCGCACCCACCGACACGTCTCACACAAGCTGTTCGGCATTCGAGTCTCGGGTCGCGCAGGCAAGGGTCGCACAGTCCATTTCGGACGGGTATCGTACCAACCCGGAAGAGACGCATCATCCGGTTTGGCGGGAGTTCCCCGCCGCACGGTTCAAGCTTTGGGGGTCGGGCGTTCAAATTTCAAAATTGGCCGATCGAGGATGCGGGCCAACAACGATCGAACGACGGCCAATTTTGAAA
>JAYTIB010000350.1:0-13129 GCA_043732205.1 Schlesneria sp.
ACACGTTCCTTCAGTGCGACCGCTTCGACGGGCCGTTCGCCGCACAGGGCCGCGGCATCGAGCAGTTCGGCGGCTCGCTCCCACAACATCGCTTCGGCCGCTTGCCCGGCCTGTTGGATCAGTCGTGGTTGACATTCGGACAGCAGTTGCCGGGCGGTGCGATGGTCACGATCGGGCGACCGGCCCAGCAACCGAACCGCGTCGAGATTCTGCCCCTGCGCGACCAGATCGCGGGCAACTCGACAATCGAAGGGATCGAACAGATTCATGGTTAGCTCCCGGGCGATGCGGCATCGTCGCGTGCATCATTGCGTTTCCAGATCAATTCATCATCAACTCAGGACCAACTGCCAGCCACCCAGCGTGGCAGCGATCAACAGCACAACGGCCACGCCGACGATCATCGCCCGTCGATAACCACGAGTCAGACGGTCCAGCTTCAGCACCATTCCTCCCCCCGCCAGCCAGCCGAGGATGGTGAATCCGATCGCGAACAACATCCCTCGTTGACGTTGACGGTCCTCGTCCAGTTGCTCGTTCAACCACTCGCGGACGATGGCATCGGACAGGCTCCACCGCACCTGCCGCCGGTACAGCGTGCCGTAGGGTTTGAGCAACTCGACCGTCTGTTCACGGTGATCCGCCTGCGTCGCCGTCCACAAACGGGGCAACGCTCGATGCAGCCGCGCTGACGTGAGTCGCGGTTCCCGACGGAGCAATTCGGCGAGCAACGTGGCTTCAAAGCGCCGGCTCGCTTCGATGACGGCCTCCGCCGGAGTGACCTGCGGGTCCGACGCGACCTCCACCCGCAGTTCACTGGCGATACTGGTGCCTGGTGTGGCGATGCCGGTCATCATCGCAGCGATCACAACGGCGATGAACATCGAAACGAATGCGGAAAAGGAGTGGGACATGGGGTGCGACCCTTGCCGGAGGTTCGGGAAAATTCCAAAGCGGGGTCGAGCCACCGCACTCCAAAATGGACGGGCAGGAGTGCCCGTCCTCCAACGGTGTATCGTTACTTGTTTGCGGCTGCTGTCTGGCCGAAGTAGTCGTCGAAGCGGCGGGAGACCGGACGGCTGTCGGCATCGACGGGGATGTCTCCCCCGACGGTCTGGCCTTCGACCAGTTTCTGGACTGTGCGAATGCGCTTCTCGACCTCTTCGGCCAGTGTCTTGGCGGCTTGCAGCTTTGAGTGATCGAAGTCGATCTGATGGGCGTCCGCCGCGAGTTCGGCGAGCTTCAGTTCGCCACGCAGTGACTCGGTCTTCTCGACCAGCGCGTCGTGATTCCGCTGATACTGACGGATCTTCTCGACCGCCGCAGTGAATGTCTGTCGCCGTGTTGCCAGCAGCTTCTCGCGAGCCTGCAATTGGACCGCCGCGTTCTCGTAGCGCTCCAAACGACGGCTGAGATCCTGTTCGACTTCGGCCCGCGTGAATGTCCGGTTGCCAAACGTGTGCCGTTCATCCGGTGTCGACTCTCCTGTTTGATCGAGTGCCGCGCGGAGCTTCTGCATCTGCGACTTCGCCTCATCCTGCGAATCGCTCATCGTCTTGACCTCGCGTTCGAGATACTCGACCTCGACCTCCAACTGAGCCGCGACTTTTTGGCTCGCTTGAATTTCGGGGATCAGTTCCCGCGTGAGCTGCGCGACCCGCTCCAGTTCAAACGCGATCGGGACCGCGTCCCGCAATGATTTCACGACGGCGCGCTGCGCCGTGCGCACATAGCTCAGCGCGGTTCCCGCTCCCAACACCGTGGCCACGATTGCCGCCGCCGCCACCCACGTCCACGGTCGTTCCAATGTCACTTTCACCATGATTGACTCCCCCTCCACAGCAATCCGAAACGGCAAGGCTCAACGATGACCTTGCCCCTGTGCTGTGAGAGGAGTCGCGCCGCAGAATCTGACACCGGATGGAAAAAATATTGGGAGTTGGATATTGCGGCCAACATCTGACGTTGCACATACGTGAGGCGGACCACCGACATCGGAACGACAAATCGCCCTTGGTTTGGGCGGTCAGCTTGCAACGTCGGGGGCTGCGGTTATACTCCCCTCCTTCCGAGTTTTTCCCGCGTGTGGTTTTCCGCCGGGGACTGTGTCTGTCGGATGCCTGAAGTTCTTGTGATTGCAGAGGGTTGTGTCATGGGTGCCGAGTGTGCCATCTGTGGGAAGAAGCCGGTCAAGGGTAACAAGAAGGTCGAACGCGGCAAGCCGAAGTATCTCGGCGGCAACGGTCGCAAGACCACTGGGATAACTCGCTGCTGGTATCGCCCGAATCTGCAGTCGCTCCGTATGCAGGTCGGTGAAACTTCGCAGCGAGTCCGGGTTTGTGCCAAGTGCGTGCGATCGGGCTTGGTCGTGAAGCGCGTGGTCCGCAAGCCGTTTACGATCGACGCTCCCAAGATCTGAGAGCGTGTGAATCTTTCAAGTTCAGCGGCGGCCCAGCACAAGATGTGGCGTTGGCTTTAGCCGACGCGGTACGACATCTTGCGTGGGTTGAAACCGACGCCACAAAGATTCCCAAGGTCTGACTCGCGCCGGCGGATCACCATTCCAGCGGAAACGCGGACTAATTTGGGGACGCCATGCATTTGACACCGCACGACGTTCGCAAGGTCGCGTCACTCGCCCGGCTGAAGGTCTCGGACGCCGAAGTCGAGTCGCTGCTGGGTGACCTGACCGCCATTCTCGACTACGTCGATGTCCTGAACGAGGTCGACACGACCGGCGTTCCACCGATGGTCCATGCGGTCGAGTTGCACGATGTTCTCCGCGCCGACGTGATCGGGGAATCGCTGCCGGTTGCCGAGGCACTGCGGAACGCTCCCCGGACTGATGGCAAGCATTTTCTGGTGCCGGCGATCATCGACGGGTGAAGTCCGGGAAGTGAGCCATTCAACTCCGATGGCAATCAGGACGGCCGAAGATGGCTGGACAGATGCGGGGCGCGGTTCAGCCCGATAAGATGCCGCCCGTTCCTGCGTCCGCATGACTTGCCGCCCCTTACGGCCCAAGAGGTTCTCCGTGCCGTCCCATCTCACTTCGCTCCCCCTGGCAACACTCGTTCAACAACTGCGGTCGGGTACACTTCGCAGTGTTGAGGTGACGACCGCCTGCTTGGATTCCATCGCCGCGCGCGACCCGCAACTGGGGGCGTTTCTCCACGTGGATCGCGACACGTCACTGAGGCAGGCTGCCGAGGTTGATGCGCGGCGCGCGGCCGGTCAGACGCTCGGTCCATTGGCGGGAGTTCCCGTCACCATCAAGGACGTGTTGTGCGATAAGGGGCAGCCGGCAACCTGCGGCAGTCGGATGCTGAAAGAGTTCGTTCCTCCCTACGATTCCACGGTCGTTTCAAAGTTGAAACAGGCCGGTGTCGTGCTGGTGGGCCGGACGAACATGGACGAGTTCGCGATGGGCTCGTCCGGCGAGAACTCGGCGTACGGACCGACGCGAAATCCTTGGGACACCGAGCGGATTCCCGGTGGGTCGAGCAGTGGATCGGCCGTGGCCGTGGCGGCGCGGATGGCTCCACTGGCTCTTGGCAGCGACACCGGCGGATCGATTCGTCAGCCGGCCGGACTGTGCGGCATTGTCGGGATGAAACCGACGTACGGCCGCGTCTCGCGGTATGGCTTGATCGCGTATGCGAGTTCCCTCGATCAAGTCGGTCCGTTTGCGACCGACGTGACGGGCGCGGCCCTGTTGTTGGAGGCGATTTCTGGGCATGACCCGCGCGATTCCACCAGCGTCAATCAGCCGGTTCCCGCGTACAGTCAGACCGTCGATCAGCCGCTGGCCGGACTGCGGATCGGCATCCCCGTCGAGCACTTCGCGGAGGGACTCGACGGCGAAGTGGAGCGCGCCGTGCGCGAGGCGCTCGCCGTCTACAAATCACTCGGCGCGGAACTCAAGGACGTGCATCTGCCGCACTCGAAGTATGCGGTGGCGACGTACTATCTGATCGCCACATCCGAGGCGTCGAGCAACCTCGCCCGTTACGACGGCGTGCATTACGGTCATCGGGCCGAACAGTTCGACAGCCTGGTCGAGATGTACGAAGCCAGCCGCGGCGAAGGCTTTGGCAGTGAAGTCAAGCGGCGGATCATGCTCGGGGTGTTCGCGCTGTCGGCGGGATATGCGGACAAGTACTACACCAAGGCCTTGCAGGTGCGCCGACTGATCCGCGGCGACTTCGATGCGGCGTTCCGCGATGTCGACGTCATTGCCGGGCCCGTGACACCGACGGCGGCGTTCAAGCTGGGAGAGAAGACCAGCAATCCGCTGTCGATGTACCTGTCGGACATCTACACGATCAGTGCGAACCTGGCGGGAATCCCCGGCATTTCGATCCCGTGCGGCTTCACTCAGACCGGATTGCCAATCGGCCTCCAACTTCAAGCCGCGCCGTTTGAAGAGGAAAAGCTGCTCCGCGCCGCGAGGATGTACGAACGCGCCACGGACTGGCACCACCGCTCGCCCGCCATTGCATCGACCTGATTCCAAGGACGCATTGGAACCACGGAAACCACGGAAGGACACGGAAAGAATTCGAAGAGAGGAAAAGCTGATTTGAAAAGGCGGGAACCACGAATCTCACGAATAACACGAATCTGAAAACGAGGCGGACGAGGGGTGTCTTGTGATCATTCTGCTTGCCTTCAGATTCGTGCTATTCGTGAGATTCGTGGTCCCCGCAGGGTTCTTCGCTTTCCGACTTCGTTCCGTGAAATTCCGTGTCTTCCGTGGTTCCCAATCGTCCGCCAGAGAATGCCCATGAACTACGACATCATCATCGGTCTGGAAGTCCACGTGCAGCTTCAGACGCAGACCAAGATCTTTTGCGGCTGCTCGACGGCGTTCAATCCGGATCATCCCAACGTGCAGACGTGCCCGGTCTGCCTCGGTCTGCCGGGAGCATTGCCGGTCCTGAATGGGAAGGCGTTTCACTTGGCGGTGAAGACCGCGCTCGGGTTGAACTGCCAGATCGCCCCGTTCACCAAGTGGGACCGCAAGCAGTACTTCTATCCCGACCTGCCGAAGGGCTATCAGATCAGCCAGTATGACCTGCCGTTCAGCCACGATGGGTTTGTGGATGTTGTGGTTGAGGAGTCAGGGGGCAGGGATCAGGGGTCAGGGGTCAGGGGCCAGGGATCTCCTGAAGAGTCCCATTCGTCCCGTCAATCCCATTCATCCCTTGCCTCATCCACCACCCGGCGCGTGAGAATCCTGCGGGCTCACATGGAAGAGGACGCCGGCAAGAACATGCACGACGAATCCGGCCGCGGTCGCGACAGCATGGTCGACTTGAACCGCGCCGGCACGCCGCTGGTCGAAATCGTGACTGAGCCCGACCTGCGGTCCGCGGACGAAGCGCGCCGGTTCTTGGAAGAACTGAAACTGCTGCTGACGTATCTGGAGGTTTCCGACTGCAACATGCAGGAGGGAAGCCTGCGCTGCGATGCGAATGTCAACCTGCACGTGCATCAACCGGACGGATCGAAGGTGGCGACTCCAATCGTCGAGGTCAAGAATCTGAACAGCTTCCGGTTCACCGAGCAGGCGATCCAGTTCGAGGTCGCGCGCCAGTGGGACTTGTTCCAGAAGACGGGCATCAAGCTCGGCGACAAGGGGGGACACAAGGCGACCCGTGGTTACAACCCCGACCGCGGCGAGACCTACGTCCTGCGCGAAAAGGAAGAGGCCGCCGATTACCGTTACTTCCCGGACCCCGATCTCGTTCCGGTCTTGGTTGATGACGCGAAGCTGGCGGCGATTCGGAGCGAGATGTGCGAACCGCCCGCCACGCGCCGCGACCGCTTTCAGTCCGAGTTCCAACTCTCTGTTTACGATGCGAGCGTCCTGATTGACCAGGGCCGCGCCGTGGCCGACTATTTTGAAGACGTCGCGCGCGCGTGCGGCGACGGAAAGCAGGCGGCCAACTGGATCACTCAGGATGTCCTGCGCGAGATGAACCAGCGGGAACAAACGATTGCCGACTTCGCGATCCGCCCCGACGACCTCGCCGCCCTGCTGTGCCGCATCAACCAGAAGCAGATCACGATCAAATCGGCCCGCGAAGTGTTTTCCGTCTTGCTGGCTGAGGCCGATGCAATGGCAGCAGCTCCCACCGTCAGCCCGGTCTTCCTGCAGGGGGCGGCATCAATGAGTGTGACTCTGCATGCAGCAGCCAACGTCAGCCCGGTCCTCCTGCAGGGGGCGGCATCGATGAGTGTGACTCTCAGCCGCATCGACGGGATCATCGCCGCCAAAGGCTTGGCCATCGTCGAAGACACCGGAGCCATCGACGCGGCCATCACCGCAGTCCTGTCTCGCAACGCGAAAGCCATCGCCGACTTCAAAGCCGGCAACGAAAAGGCGGTCGGCGCACTGATCGGCCAAGTCATGCGCGACGTCAAGGGCGCTGATCCACAGACGGTGCGGGAAAAGATCATCGCCGCCATGCAGTAGCCATCACCGTAATCCGAACCAGACTCGGCGCTTGTGCCATCGCTTCCCAGTCGCGAGAAATTTTTGACATTAAACACAGCGGCGGTTGTCAAAAGTATTCGCCTCGGTACAATCCTGCCGACAGCGTTGAGACGGACCCGCGTGGAACAGGTGTCATGAAGGTCTCTGTGGAAGAGGGCGACGAACAGTTTCTGCAGCAGCTTCATCAGGCTGGTGGCGGAACCGTTCAGGAACTGTGCGACACGGCGGGCGTCACGGCCACCGCCATCCGCCAGCGGCTGACTCGTTTGCAGGGAATGGGTTTTGTTGAGCGGCAGACGGTGCGCTCCGGACGCGGGCGTCCCCATCATGCCTACCGCGTGACCGATGCGGGACGGCAGCAACTCGGTGACAACTACACGGAGTTGGCTCTACTGTTGTGGGACGAATTGCACGGCATCGAAGAGCCGTCCGTGCGCGAACGTGTCACCAACCGGATTCGGGATGCTTTGGTGCGTCGATACGGTGCGGCGGTGCATGGCGTGACGCTCGTGGAGCGGTTGGGTGAGTTGCAGTCGACTCTGTCCGACCACGGTTTTCGGGTGGAAGTTGACTCGCAGGGGCTGTTCCCGGTCCTGCGGGAAACGAACTGCCCGTACCACGAGTTGGCTCAGCGGGATTCGGGGATTTGCGAGTTGGAGCAGCAGGTGTTTGAACGGGTGCTGGGAACTCCGTTGAAGCTGGCGTCATGCTGCCGCGACGGCCACGCCTGTTGTGAGTTTCATCCCGTTCCGGCGGGTTGATCGACGCGGGAAGCTGGTTGTTGAAAAGCTGTTTGGCGCGGTCGATCGCAATGAAATCGATTCGCCGGTTGAGATGAATCGTGTGGCGGATGCTGGTAGAGTTGGGGTTCGGTCGCGACGCCGCGATGAACCCAACCAGCGAACTGTAGCAAGGGACGGAACGAGCATGACCCCCTGGATTGAAGGTCGGTTTGAAGAAAACGTGATCACGACGTCTCTGGAACAGGCGATGAACTGGGCCAGGCAATCGAGCATTTGGCCGATGACGTTTGGATTGGCCTGTTGTGCCATCGAGATGATGGCGGCCGGTGCCAGCCGTTTCGACATGGACCGCTTTGGTGCCGGAGCCTTCCGCGCGACGCCGCGTCAGGCGGACTTAATGATCGTGGCCGGGACCGTGACGTACAAAATGGCCAGCCGGGTCCGTCGCCTGTACGAGCAGATGCCCGACCCGAAGTATGTCATCGCGATGGGTGCCTGCACCGTCGGCGGCGGTCCCTACTTCAAGTATGGCTACCACGTCGTGAAGGGTGTCGATCTGGTGGTGCCGGTGGACGTGTATGTGCCGGGATGTCCTCCGCGGCCGGAAGCGCTGCTCGAAGGATTGATGCGAATCCAGGACAAGATCAAGGCGAAGAAGATCACCCGCGGTCAGGAAGTGATGCCGGTTCCGCACCACACGGGGCGCGTGGGATTGCCGGTCACACAGTCGTTGGCCGAGTTGGTTTGAAGGGAGGATGGGCACTCCTGCCCGTCCGGTTTCTTGTTGTGAACCACGAAGAAAGAAGGACGGGCAGGAGTGCCCATCCTCCGAGAGAGTGCAAATGTCCAGCTTGCTGAAGATCACTGATTTGCACGTGGCCGTTGATGAGAAGCCGATTCTCAAGGGCGTCAGTCTCGAAATCCGTCAGGGCGAGATCCACGCGCTCATGGGACCGAACGGTTCCGGCAAGAGCACGCTCGCCTACACGCTGGTCGGCCATCCGAAATACGAGGTCACGGGTGGCACGATCTCGATCGACGGCACGTGCGTGAATGAACTCGATCCGTGCGAGCGGGCGCGGCTGGGGCTGTTCTTGGCGTTTCAATACCCGGTGACGATTCCCGGCGTGAAGGTCGCGGATTTCCTGCGTCACGCGGTGACGAACATTCGCACCCCCAACCGCAAAGAGGGCGAGGGCCTGATTCCGATGCGCGAGTTCCGCAAGGAACTGAAGGAACGCATGGAAGAGTTGGGCATGGACATCGAATTCGCCCGGCGCTACCTGAATGAAGGCTTCTCCGGCGGCGAGAAGAAGCGGATGGAGATCCTGCAACTGGCGATGTTGCAGCCGAAGTTCGCAATCCTTGATGAAACCGACAGCGGTCTGGACAGCGACGCCGTGCGGGTGGTGAGCGAGGGGCTGAAGAAGCTCTCCGGGCCGCAGATGGGCTCGTTGATCATCACCCACCACGAGCGGTTGCTGGAGTACAACGTTCCCCAATTCACGCACGTGATGCTGGCGGGAAAGATCGTCGAAACGGGCGATGCCGAGCTGGCTCATGAACTGCACAACCACGGGTACGCGGCGATCCGCGAACGTCACCCGGCGGAAGCCGCGGAAGAGCAGGAACGGCAGGCCAAGGCCAAGGCGGCTCAGCCCGCTGTTGCCGGAGTCTAGTCGAATTCAGCGATACTGACCTTGAATCAACTCTTGTGTGATGCATCGCCCCGCGATGCTTCCTGAATCGTGTCCCGCCCTGATGGCGGGAGGAGATGGCCTGATCATGACCACCGCAGTCCCCGTTCTGGAAAATGACAACGAAGTCGGCGTCGGCGAATACCAGTTTGGGTTTCACGACCCGACCGACAAGTACGTCTTCAAGAGCCGTCGCGGGATCGACCGCGATGTGGTGCAGCAGATCTCGGAGATGAAGAGCGAGCCGGCGTGGATGCGCGAGTTCCGCCTCGAAGCCCTCGACATCTTCTTCGCGAAGCCGATGCCCACGTGGGGCGGCGACCTGAGCGACCTCGATTTCCAGAACATGTTCTACTACGTGAAAGCGTCGGCGGGACAGGAGAAGTCGTGGGACGACGTCCCGGAAGACATCCGCAAGACCTACGATCGGCTCGGCATCCCCGAGGCCGAGAAGAAGTACCTCGCGGGTGTGAAGGCGCAGTACGAGTCTGAAGTGGTTTACGGCAGCTTGCAGGAAGACCTCGCCAAGCAGGGCGTGGTCTTCACCGACACCGACTCGGCCGTGCGCGACTACCCGGACTTGGTCCGCGAATACTTCGGCACGATCATCCCGTCGGCCGACAACAAGTTCGCCGCGCTCAATTCGGCGGTCTGGTCGGGCGGCTCGTTCATCTACGTGCCGAAGGGGGTTCACATCGAATTCCCGCTGCAAGCCTACTTCCGCATCAACACCCAGAACATGGGCCAGTTCGAACGGACGCTGATCATCGTCGATGAGGGGGCGTCGGTTCACTATGTCGAAGGTTGCACGGCACCGACCTATAGCAGCGACAGCCTGCATTCGGCCGTCGTTGAAATCGTCGTCAAGCGCGGTGGCCGCTGCCGGTACACCACGATTCAGACCTGGTCGAACAACGTCTACAACCTGGTGACCAAGCGGGCGATGGCCTACGGCGATTCGCTGATGGAATGGGTCGATGGCAACCTGGGTTCGAAGCTGACCATGAAGTACCCGGCCATCTATCTGATGGAACCGGGGGCTCGCGGAGAAACGCTGTCGATCGCGTTTGCCGGCAAGGGCCAGCATCAGGACGCCGGCGCGAAGATGATTCACTGTGCCCCGCACACCTCCAGCCGGGTGATCTCCAAGAGCATCTCGAAGGACGGCGGCCGGGCCAGTTACCGCGGCCTGGTGAAGGCGACGCACGAAGCCCACCACTGCAAGAGCAACGTCGTGTGCGACGCGCTGATCCTCGACAGCAAGAGCCGCAGCGACACGTATCCGTACATCGAAGTCAACCAGGACAACCTGACGATCGAGCACGAGGCGTCGGTGTCCAAGATCGCCGAAGAGCAACTGCTGTATCTGATGAGTCGCGGGATGACCGAGCAGGAAGCGGCGGCCATGATCGTGACCGGCTTCATCGAGCCGCTCGTCAAAGAGTTGCCGATGGAATACGCCGTGGAAATGAACCGGCTGATCGAATTGCAGATGGAAGGCAGCGTGGGTTGAGCGTTCGGCTCATCAGCACCACGCCCCCCGACCGATCCGGTCCCGCGACAGATGATTCTCGCGCCGTCGAGGAATCTCGTTGGCGAAGTACGAGTCCGAGCAAACGAGTAAACGATGCCCTTGCTTCTAGCCCCTCAAGTTCAGACCGCGACCTTTGATTCCGCCGCGTTTGAGTGCTTCTTGTCCACTCGCCAGGAGCCCGACTGGGCAACGGAATTGCGCCGCTGTGCGTTTGAAGCGTATCGCGAAGCCCTCGTTTCAGAACTCGATCCGGAAGAGTGGAAGCGGGTCGACATTCGCGCGTTCCGCCCCGAGAAGTTTTCGATCCCGGCGGCCGCGCCATCCGCCGCTGCGCTGGAAACTCTGCTGGCCGATCGCGCTGAATTTGCCGGGGTGGTGTCTCATTTGGACGGTGCCTGCACGCGAGCGACGCTCAGCGACAAATGGGCTCGGCAGGGAGTCTTGCTTGGCAACCTGAGTGACCTCATTCAGACGCACGGCGAGGTGCTCCAGCCGCATCTGATGACGCGCGCGGTGAAGTCGGATTCAGACCGGTTTTCGGCGTGGCACGGCGCGTTCTGGACGGGCGGCACGGTCCTGTATGTACCGCGGAATGTCGAGGTCACCGAGCCCCTGTACAGTCTGATCGGGTTGGGTGCCGACGCGGCCGCCGACTTCAGCCACACGCTGATCATTCTTGAGGAAGGGGCCAGTGCGACGCTGCTCGAAGAGACCACGTCGGCCTCCGCCACGTCGACCGGGTTGCATGTCGGCGCGGTCGAACTGCTGCTGGCACCGCGGTCGAACCTGCGGTATGTCCAGCTTCAAAACTGGAACGACAGGGTCTGGCACTTCGCCCACCAGGTCGGTCGCGTCGAAGCCGATGCTTCTTTGCAGTGGACTGTCGGTGGCCTGGGAGCCAAGCTGGCGCACATTCATCAGGAAGTGTTCCTCGACGGTCGCGGCGCTTCCGCGGAAGTGAACGGAGTTACGTTTGCGACCGAGAAGCAGGTGATCTCATACTACACGCAGCAGACCCACAACGCGCCGAACACCCGCAGCGACCTGCTCTACAAGGACGTCGTCCGCGACAAGGCCCGCTGCATCTGGCGCGGGATGATCAAGGTGGAGAAGGACGCGCAGAAGACGGACGGCTACCAGCGCAACGACGGACTGATCCTCAGCGACACCTGCCGCGTCGACGCGATCCCCGGTTTGGAGATTGAGGCGGACGATGTGCGCTGCACCCACGGCGCCACCTGCGGCCGGGTCGATGAGGAGCAACTGTTCTACTGCATGTGCCGCGGCCTGACGCGGTCGGAGGCCATGCACGTCATCGTCGAGGGATTCTTCCAGCGGGTCTACGATCGGATCCCGGTCGAAATCGTCCGGGAAACGCTGGGAAAAGCGGTCGAGCGGAAGCTGGGGATCGGCGGCTAGGCCGGAGTTATTCATCAGCCGCGGGGCACCAGTCCAATGGCACTGACGTTAACCAAGTAACCCGAAGCGTGAGCGAGGGAACTCAGGGAAATGCCACGATCACTCGCCCTCGCTAACGCATCGGGTTAGTAACGTCAGCGCCATTGGGCGCTAGCCCACGGTTCTCACAAGATGACGGTTGCCACAAGAACCGGACGCTAGCGCGTTCCGGCTGACATACACACGGATCACTCAACTTCATGTCTGACTACGAACGAGTTGCCGCCGTCAGTGAGATTGCACCGGGAGGCCGGCTGTCGATTCTGGTGGACGATCTGCCGTCGCTGCTGATTCGCATCGGGGATGAATTCTTCGCCATCGAAGACGTTTGTTCACACGATGGCCAGCCACTGACGGCCGGTCCCCTGGCGGACTGTTCCATCACCTGCCCGCGTCACGGTGCGCGATTTGATTTGCGCACCGGCCAGCCCCTGTGCATGCCGGCCATCGAACCGATTGAAACGTTTGAAGTCCAGGTTCGCGACGGCGACATTTATGTGAGACCACGATCATGACCGACGAGACCACGATGACCGGTGAAACCCGCATGACCCACGAAAACGCTTCCGCCCCTGCTGTTGCGACCTCGTGCTGTTCGGACACACACGCTGTTCCCGCGGCGCTCCCGGTGGCGACCGGTCTGCCGGTCGCGACAGAGTGCTGTTCGTCGGCACCTGCCGCATGTTCGGCGGAACACCCGTCCGACCCGGCAGAAGCCGCTCCCGTGGACGATGCCGCGCTGATCGAAGCCCTGCGGGAGGTGATCGACCCCGAGTTGATGATCAACATCGTCGACCTCGGTTTGGTCTATTCGATCAATCACACCGATCGAAAAGTGAATGTCGACATGACACTGACCAGCCCCGCCTGCCCGGCGGGACCGCAGATCATCATGCAATCGAAGATGGCCCTGGAAAAGGTGCCCGGAGTTGATGTCGCCGAGATCAAGCTGACCATGTCGCCCCCCTGGACCCCGGCCCGCATGACCGATGAAGCGCGCGACCAGTTGGGGATCTTTTGAGTGGCGGCAATCTACTGTAGTCCCGTCGCTCCGCCGACGGGACTGCCGCAGAGAGGGCGTTGCCACACGGTGAACACCCGTTACCGCGCGTCCCGTCGGCGGAGCGACGGGACTACAGTAGATTGCCGCCACTCAAAAGATCCCCAACTGGTCGCGCGCTTCATCGGTCATGCG